>JAXHVO010000135.1 GCA_034189135.1 Thermodesulfobacteriota bacterium
ATGATAAAAAGGGAAACCTCACTTAAAAAAAGCATTAAATCCAGACGGCTCAGGGCCGGATGGGATAACGATTACTTATTCAAGGTCCTGGCAGGATGATTTCCAAATGCGGTTACCCTGATAAAGACATTGGTTATTATTGACAATAGGATTTATTGTTGATACATAACTTATTTTAGATAAAACTTGGATGAATTCGGACTTAAGAAATTCATTATTCTACAGGACAAATTAAAAAAAGATGAATAAATTTTCCTGGCCGGATCCGGCGAGCCAGAGCGCATTCCCCATCGCAAGCCCCGGATATCCCCTTATAGGCGCAGCGGCATTTACCACTTTCGTTTTTGCGCTTTTAGAACTAATGTTTCCGGCTTTGTTGGGTTTAGCTGCCACTCTTTTCATAATATATTTTTTCAGAGATCCGGATCGAGTTGTTCCTAATGGCAACGGACTCGTCGTTTCTCCTGCGGATGGTAAAGTTGTTGCTGCGGGCACGATTAATAACAGTACCTATTACAAAGGGGCATGCGTAAAGATAAGTGTATTCATGTCGGTGTTTAATGTTCATGTAAACCGCATGCCCTGTAAGGGGAAAGTTAAAACAATCCGTTATAATCCAGGAAAATTTTTTAGTGCAAATCTGGACAAGGCATCAAAAGAAAACGAGCAAAATGCTGTCTATCTTGAAACGGAAGACGGAAAGGAAATATGTACTGTGCAAATTGCCGGTTTGATTGCGAGGCGGATAATATGCAAAGTTCAAGAAGGCGATGAAGTGGATCGCGGGCAACGTTTCGGAATGATATGTTTCGGGTCACGGCTTGATGTTTATCTTCCAAAAGATTCAAAACTTAATGTGGCTGTGGGAGACATGGTAAAATCAGGTACAACTGTACTGGGAGAAATGACATGAAAAGAATTAAAAGATTTGAGAGAGAAAAATTACGCCGCGGAATTTACATCCTGCCGAATATATTCACATCTCTTAATATTTTTTGCGGATTTTATGCTGTCATTGTCTCTATAAATGGAAAATTTGTTGCAGCGGCTATAGCGATTTTAATTGCCGGGATATTCGATTTGCTGGATGGAAAAATTGCACGGGCCACCAACACCACCAGCAAATTTGGTATCGAATACGATTCGCTGGCAGATCTTATATCCTTTGGGCTGGCACCCGGGTTGATGATGTACTTGTGGGCGCTAAAACCGCTGGGGCGGATCGGCTGGCTGGCAGCTTTTTTATTTATGGTCTGCGGCGCACTGCGTCTTGCCAGATTCAACACACAAGTAGGAAGGATAAGCAGCAGTCATTTTATTGGGCTTCCGATTCCAGCAGGAGCAGGGATGAATGCAGTTATTGTACTTGTTTTTCACAAGCTTGGTTTACCGGTGGAAGCCAACCATGTTTTGATCCTTGTGGTACTTTACATCCTCGCATTTTTAATGGTTAGCAACATAAAATATAACAGCTTTAAAAAACCTGAGTTGTTTAAAAAAATGAATTTCAATGTATTGGTTACGGCAATTTTAATACTGATTTTTATTGCTGCACAGCCATCCATTGCCCTATTTATTTTAGGACTCACCTATGTGCTTTCCGGACCCATCAACCTGATATGGCGACATGTAAAACCAAAAAAGGATAAAACCAAAACCAACGAAATAGATGAGCACAGCACCACATCTCCATAGAAATTATATAAATCAGGTGTAAAACAGAGGCATTTAGCCCAGTTGAAAAGTTAGCTCTAGCTGAACCCTGAGACGGGGAATAAAAAAAGTAATAGCGAAAACACGAAATTTATTTTTTCGTGTTTTCGTTTTTTCGTGATAAAAAAGGGTTTAATATTAGCATGGTAAAATCATATGAAATAGCCGTTATTCCCGGGGATGGTACGGGGCCCGAGGTAGTTCGGGAAGGAATTAAAGTCCTGGATACAGTTGCCGTAAAATGTGGGTTTAATTTAAATTATAATTATTTTAATTTAGGTGGCGATCATTATAAGGAGACTGGCGAGATCCTACCGGATGATCTTCTTAAATCACTGGCGTCACATCACGCCATATATCTGGGAGCGATAGGACACCCTGATGTAAAGCCGGGGATTCTGGAAAAAGGAATTTTGCTGAAAATCAGATTTTTTCTTGAACAGTATATAAATCTTAGACCGGTCAAGCTTTATGAAGGAGTTGATACACCGCTAAAGGATAAAGGCCCGGAGGAAATAGACTTTGTTGTTGTTCGAGAAAACACCGAAGGCCTTTACGCAGGCGCAGGTGGATGCTTAAAAAGAGGAACTGATGATGAAGTCGCTGTGCAGGAATCGATAAACACAAGGAAAGGTGTGGAGCGGTGTATCAGATATGCTTTTGAATATTGCAGAAAACGAAATAAAGACAAAAAGCTCACTCTTTGTGGGAAAACAAATGTGCTGACATATGCGTTTGATTTATGGGAACGGGTATTTAATGAAGTTGCCAAAGAGTATTCGGATATTAAGGCGGATTATGCCCATGTTGATGCAATATGCATGTGGATGGTAAAGAATCCGGAGTGGTTTGATGTGATCGTGACCGACAATATGTTTGGGGACATTATAACGGATCTGGCGGCAATGATACAGGGGGGTATGGGGATTGCTGCCGGTGCAAACATTAACCCTGAAGGGGTATCAATGTTTGAACCAATTGGGGGGTCGGCTCCAAAGTATACAGGAAAAAACGTGATTAATCCAATTGCTGCCATATCAGCAGGCCAGATTATGCTTGAAACAATGAATGAAACCAAAGCTGCTTATATGGTAGAAGACGGTGTAAAAAAGGTATTGCGTGATGACTTAAAAAGTGTGTCAGCAGGCAGGATGGGATATACTACACAGGAAGTGGGTGACCTTATCGCAGGGTATATTGACCAAAAATTTTAAGGGATGATGAATGGCGATGTGGGAAAAAAAATTTAACATAGCTGTGGCAGGAGCAACAGGTGCGGTGGGAAATCAAATGATATCGTGCCTAGAAGAGAGGAATTTTCCGGTAAAATCAATTAAACTATTGGCTTCATCAAGATCGGTCGGTCGCAAGTTACGTTTCAGAGGAGATCGATGGGCGGTTGAAGAATTAACCAAAGAATCTTTTAGAGGGATGGATATTGCACTTTTTTCCGCCGGTGGAACTGCAAGCCAAACATTTGCTCCAGTTGCGGCAAAGGATGGGTGCATTGTCGTTGATAACTCGAGTACATGGCGAATGGACCCTGAAGTTCCTCTGGTTGTACCGGAAGTAAATCCTCAGGCAATCGCCGGTTATACAAAAAAAGGGATTATCGCCAACCCGAACTGTTCAACCATACAAATGGTGTTACCGTTAAATCCCATACACAAAAAATACCAAATAAAAAGGATAGTGGTTTCAACCTATCAGGCTGTATCCGGAACCGGTAAGAAGGCCATAGATGAGCTTTTTGACCAGACCAGATCGATGATAAATTTTATGGATTACGACAAGAAGGTGTATCCGCATAGAATTGCGTTTAATTGTATTCCCCATATAGACGTTTTTTTGGATAATGGTTACACCAAAGAAGAAATAAAAATGGTTAATGAAACCAGAAAGATTTTAGCAGATGATAATATTGGTATTACAGCGACAACCGTACGTGTTCCGGTTTATTTTGGACATTCAGAGTCGGTTAATGTGGAAACAGAAAAGGAAATATCAGCAAACGAAGTGAGATCTTTGCTTGAAAATGAACCCGGACTAAAAGTATTGGATCAACCTGAAGAAAATATTTATCCCTTGGCAATTGATGCAGCAGGGCAGGATCTGACTCTGGTCGGACGAATCAGAGATGACAAGTCCGTCCAAAATGGTATTAATATCTGGATTGTAGCGGACAACATACGTAAAGGTGCCGCAACCAATGCTGTTCAGATCGCTGAAATTCTGGCAAAAGATTATTTATCGGGAGTATAACAGTTGGATCGAATACCTATGACGCAAAAAGGTTATGACGTTCTTAAAAAGGAACTGAATAATTTAAAAAAAGTTGAAAGACCTAAAAATATAAAAGCAATTGAAGAAGCTCGCGCTCACGGGGACCTTTCAGAAAACGCGGAATTTGATGCGGCAAAAGATCGGCAGAGTTTTATTGAAGGCCGTATAGGTGAATTGACATTTAAACTGGCAAATGCAGATGTAATTAACACTGACAAGCTTCCCACAGACAGGGCTGTATTCGGCTCAAAGGTAATGATTGAAAATATAGATACCGGTGAAAATATCGAGTATCAGCTTGTAGGACCTGAAGAGTCTAATATTGAACAAGGCCGAATATCTGTGTCCTCACCTTTGGGGAAAAAAATTATAGGGAAAAGACCGGGAGATGAGTTTGTCCTGCAGGTTCCTGCGGGGAAAAGAAATTTTGAATTGATAGAGATATTATAATCGTAACAGACGGAGGAAATAAAGTGGCACGCATTACTGTTGAAGATTGCTTGAGAAAAGTACCCAATCGTTTTACATTGGTGAACATGGTGGCAAAACGAGTACGGCAGATACGTGAAGGATCCGAGTACTTGGTAAGCTCTCCAAAAAACGAAGATATTGTTGTTTCTCTACGCGAAGTTGCCGCCGGAAAGGTTATTATTAAACCGGAAGCAGAGCCGGAAATAGAGCCGGAAACAGAGGAAGAAGAGTTGGCTGCTGAAAACTGATTTTGTCATTGGACAGTAATACATACCAAGCATTGAACCGATATGCCGGGAAGGCTTTGCATCAGTACAATATGATTTCTGATGGAGATCGAATTGTGGTTGGGCTTTCAGGTGGAAAGGACAGTCTCACCATGATGTGGGTATTAAAGGAAAGGCTGGCCCGTATACCGGTTCATTATGATCTGTTTGCTGTTTATATCGATCCCGGGTTTAAAGGGGGATTTTCCCGAACCCTGGAAAAATATTGTCAAGAATCAGGATATAAGCTAAGAGTGGAATATACCGATTATGGAATCGTTGGGCACAGTGAGAAAAACAGGGAAAACCCCTGTTTTCTTTGTTCACGATTACGCAGGAAGCGACTTTTCGAAATTGCAGACGAACTCGGATGCAATAAATTGGCACTGGGGCATCACAAAGATGATATCATCGAGACCCTGTTTCTAAATATGTGCTATGCCGGTGAGATCAGTACAATGATTCCTTCCCAGACATTTTTTAAGGGAAGATTTACCGTAATCAGGCCTCTGGCGTTTGTGGGGGAGAATTTAATAAGACGATTTGCCAAAAAACAAAATTTTCCTGGTTTTATTAATCCATGCCCCAGCGCCGGAGCTTCCAAACGGCATGAGATAAAGGTTTTTTTAAAACAGCTGTACCGAGGTAACCCAAAGATCAAGGGTAATATCTTCAGGGCCATGAGTAATGTTAATAATGAATACCTATTAAAATAACAATGAAAGACATTCAAAATCAACGCGATTATCGCAATATACCGATTGATAAGGTTGGGATAAAAAACTTACGATATCCCATAACTGTTCTTGACCGAAAAAACGGATATCAGCACACAGTGGCATCTATAAATATGTATGTTGATTTACCGCATAAGAACAAAGGGACACATATGAGCCGGTTCGTTGAAATTCTTCACCTGTTTCGACCGGAAATATCGTTAAAAAAAATTTCAGAAGTTCTGGATGAAATGAAAAAACACTTGAATGCAGCATCTGCTCGTATTGAAGTCTCTTTTCCTTATTTTATTAAAAAGAATGCCCCTGTCAGTCATTCTCCAGGCCTAATGGACTATACCTGCAAGATTGCGGGGTGGAGTGGCCCGGATGGTAAGCTTGATCTTGTTTCGGAAGTTGCGGTACCGATTTCCTCAGTATGTCCATGTTCAAAAGAAATAAGTGAATTTGGTGCACACAATCAGAGGGGGGAGGTAAAGGTAAGCACCCGGTTTAAAAAATTTATTTGGATGGAGGACATGATTGAGCTGGTGGAAGAGGCTGCTTCGTGTGATGTCTACTCTGTATTAAAACGTGTCGATGAAAAACACGTCACGGAAAAGGGTTTTTCCAACCCAAAATTTGTTGAGGATGTGGTTCGAGATGTTTCCAAAAAGCTGTATGCGGATGACAATATCACCTGGTTTTCCGTGAGTGCGGAAAATTTCGAATCGATTCACAATCACAGCGCTTTTGCACATATTATCGGCAATAAAGTTAATGACTAGTACAAAGTTTCATTAAAACATTTACATAAAATATAATATGTGATATAGCTTCTTCAAAAACTATGGAGGAAGCTATGCCAAGAAAAAGCCAAAGACCCAAATTACAATTAGACA
>JAXHVO010000136.1 GCA_034189135.1 Thermodesulfobacteriota bacterium
ACTTTAAGACAAAAGTCTAGATATTTCTTATCATTTCAGCATGTTATAACATACTGTTTTCTTACGCAATTTAATCTAGCTCGGCTAAATCCTTAAAAAACCAAATGCGGTTACCCTGGGGTGTGGTTACTACACAGGAAAAGGAGCATTCATCAGCCCTTTGGTTTCATCAAGACCGTGCATGATGTTCATGTTTTGAACAGCTTGCCCTGCCGCACCTTTTACCAAGTTATCGATCGCCGATATCAATATCAACCGGTTGTTACGAAAATCAAGTTTGAATCCAATATCACAGTAATTGGTCCCGCGAACGTGTAATGTATCCGGAAAGTTTCCTTTAGAACAGATTCTTATAAAGGGGCTGCCGGAATAAAATGAAGAAAAGCAATTTTGTATATCTTCATAACCGACATCTTTTAAAAGATCTGCATATATCGTGGTCAACATCCCACGGGTCATGGGAATAAGGTGGGGAGTAAAAGTTATATTTATATCCTGTTTCGCTTCCAGGCTCAATATCTCTTCCATCTCCGGATTATGCCTATGCTCGGCCACTTTGTATGCTTTTAACGATTCATTTACTTCACAAAAATGCGTGGTAAGCGAAAGCGATCTTCCCGCACCGCTCACTCCTGATTTTGCATCTGCCACAATAGTATGAATATCTATCAGCTTGTTTTTTACCAGAGGAATCAGCGGCAGCAGAACACTGGTCGGATAACATCCAGGGTTGCCAATCAAAGAAGCTTTCTTAATTCGGTCATAATAAATTTCACAAAGCCCGTAAACAGAACGCTCTATCAAGTCAGGAGCGGTATGCTCCTGGTAATATTCCTCATACTTGGCCACATTACGGAACCTGAAATCGGCAGAAAGGTCGATTACTTTTTTCCCCCTCCCTATAAGTGCGGGGACAAGTTCCATGGGGAGTTTGTGCGGCAGGGCCATGAATATGACATCCGCCTTTTCACAGATATAGTCTGCTTCAAATTCATCGCATGTCAGGTTGACACTGCCTGCCATTGACGGATATATGCGGTCAAATTTTTCTCCCTTATATTTGCGGGAAGTCAGAATGGTAAGGGTTGCATCCGGGTGTCCCGAAAGAATCCTTACCAGCTCGGCACCTGCATACCCGGTCGCTCCAACAACGCCGACTTTGATCATAAATCCTCTCCGCAGTCTATTGCACGTTTAAACATCAGGCATCGCCCAAAATCATCGGTAAATACTCAAAGTCGTTTTTAATAACAGAGGTATGATATAATTTCAAGGAGATTCATGACCTCGAATGAAACAAATGCATTTTCCCAGCGCTGCTTTAAAACCTCCCTTTTATGCTGTTTCTCGTTAAGCGGATTTATTTTTTCCCATGGATGCATTCTATTTTTTACTGCTGCCTCTATCTTGACAGTATCGATTTTATGATTAGTTTTTTCTCGTCGAAACCAAACAAAGATACACATCGCATGCCGGTATATGAATACGAACATATAGAAAAGCCCTGTCATCTAGGTAAAGTTTTTGAAATAAAACAGTCCATTAAAGATAAACCATTGCGCAAATGCCCTGAATGTAACGGACCGATAAAAAAAATCATGTCTCTGGGAAGTATCAGCACCAAAAAAAGCAACAGTGAACTGCGTGATCTTGGTTTTACCAAGCTGGTGAAGAGAGATGATGGGGTTTATGAGAATGTGACCGCCCGAAATGGGGACAGCCGTTACATGCTTCGCGACAAACCCGAAACAATTCCAAACCTTAAAAAGACCATAACCGATTAAAAGTTTGCAAAGGAGAAGGATATGATCCATGTTGAAAGCCTGACAAAATATTATAACGATCTCTGCGCGGTGGATCAGATCAGCTTTGATATCTCAAAAGGTGAAATTATGGGGCTGCTCGGTCCCAACGGCGCCGGCAAAACGACCACTTTGCAGATACTTACGGGCTTTTTGAGACCGACTTCCGGAAGCATCAGGGTCAAAGATTACAGCATTGATGAAGATTCTCTTCAGATCAAGAAACTGCTGGGCTATCTTCCTGAATCCGCACCCCTTTACCATGACATGCTGGTCTATGACTATCTGGATTACGTGGCAAATATCAGAGGAATCGACCGCTCCAATAAAATATCTCGGATTCGTCATTTGGCCGACCTCTGTGGCATCAGTGAAGTGATGCACAAAACCATCAACGAACTTTCTAAAGGCTTTAAACAGCGTGTGGGTCTGGCCCATGCCATGATGGATGACCCCGAAATACTGGTTTTGGACGAACCCACGTCAGGTCTTGATCCGAATCAAATTATAGAAATCCGTGACATCATTAAACAGATCGGCCAAGAAAAAACCGTCATTCTATCCACACACATTCTAAGTGAAGCCGAAGCGACATGTGACCGTATTGTGATCATTAACAAGGGAAAAATCGTGGCCAACGACACCACCCAGACTTTAAAGCAATCTGCCGGTGGAAATACTCTTATCAGTATTTCCCTGCAAAAAGCCGAGTTAGAATCCGTCAAAAAACAGCTCACTGATATTAGCGGAATTTCAGACATCGTCCAGGTCAGCGATGATAATGGCATTTTAAATCTTAAACTGACCAGCACCTCTTCTGCCGACATCAGAGGTGACATATATAAAAAGGTCAGACAAACCGACTGGATACTCTTAGAGATGCATCAGGAAACCCAAACCCTGGAAAATATTTTTCGGGAACTCACAAGGGAGAATTAATATGCCTCAGGCCTTTTTCGTTTTCAAAAGAGAATTTCGGACCTACTTTGTATCGCCAATTGCCTATATTGTTATATCGTTTTTTCTTCTGGTTACGGGATGGTTCTTTTTTACCACCTTCTTTCTTTATAACCAGGCGAGTCTTCGCAATTTCTTTGCACTTCTTCCAATTATCTTTTCATTTGTCGTTCCGGCAGTCACCATGCGGCTTTTTTCCGAAGAATTCAATGTCGGATCATATGAGACCTTACTTACCATGCCGGTTACATTTATTGACGTGCTTTTAGGTAAATTTCTGGCCTCGATTGCCTTTATTGCCGCCATGTTGATACCGACCCTGGCCTACCCTCTCACCGTTGGAATCCTTGGACAGTTGGATTGGGGCCCCGTTGCAGGAGGATACATTGGAGCCATCCTTCTTGGTGCCGCTTTCTCGGCAATCGGTCTTTTTGCTTCATCTATGACCAGAAACCAGATTATTGCTTTTATTACCGGGATGGCCATCTGCTTTTGCCTGGTCATGATTGATAAAATGCTCTTTTTCCTCCCCCGGTTTTCACTGGTATTTTTTCAATACCTGGGAGCAGATCATCACTTTCAAAATATCTCAAAAGGTATTATCGACTCAAGGGATATTCTCTATTTTCTGAGTATAAGCTTTATCGGCCTTTACGGTACCCATCTTGTTTTACAGGAAAAAAATTAAGGAGCATGTAAATGACTGCGAATAAAAGATCGATAAATTTTCTGAAATTTTTCATCTATCTGATTGTCATTGTTCTTATAAACTTGGCTGGAACCACTCTCTTTTTCAGACTCGATCTTACGAAAAACGGGACCTATTCCATCTCCAAAGCCAGTCAGAAAGTGGTTTCCACTCTATCGGAACCTCTCACCATCAAGGTTTTTTTCACTAAAAACCTTCCTGCGCCCAACAATAATACGGAACAGTATCTACATGACCTTCTGGAAGAATACTCCATTTTTGCCAATCAGCATTTTAACTACACCTTTTATGATGTCAGTCCCGACGAAGGAGATATCAGGCAGGAAGCAAAGGAAAATCGAGAGCTGGCGGAAAATTATGGAATTCGTCCTGTTCAAATTCAACTGGTGGAAAAAGATGAAATCAAGTTCCAAAAAGCGTACATGGGCATGGTGTTAATTCACGGGGATCTGATCGAAAAAATTCCCACCGTCACATCCATTGACGGGCTGGAATACAAATTAACCACGGCCATTAAAAAAATGAACCATAAAATAAGTGCCCTCCTCGGCCTGTCGGAAAAAATACGGATTAAACTGTTTCTCTCTTCCTCCCTAAAGCTGGTGGCCCCTTACATGAAATTAAACAATCTTTCCGGACTTTCCCAAACAATAGACGAAACGGTTCAAAAGCTTAACCAAAGAAACTACGGCAAGTTGGAGTTCCAATATCTTGACCCTACCAAAGATCCCGGGCTCAATGAACTGGTAAAAAAATACAACATCCTCAGCCTGAAATGGCCCGATTTTGCCGACGGAAATATCAAGGCAGGCAATGGTGCCATCGGCCTGATGATGGTGTACCAAGACAAGGCGATAACCATCCCGCTGCTGAATATTCTCCGGCTGCCCATTATCGGAACGCGATACGAACTGGTTGATTTAAATGAATTGCAAGAAATCATCTCCGAGCATATCGAATCTCTCATCGATATCAATGAGGACATCGGCTACCTTGCCGACCACGGGACACTCAATATGCAGGGTGTTTCCTCCTTTGACCCGTCAAGGCAGCGGGGCCAAAACAACCTTAACAATTTTAAGATGCTGACTGAACAAAACTACTCGATCAAACCGGTCAATCTTAAGGAAAAAAATATTCCTGAGAGTCTTGGCTCCTTAATTATCGCGCGACCCACCGAAGCATTTACCGATCACGAGCTTTTTCAAATCGACCAGTTTTTGTCGCAGGGAAAAAATCTTGCCCTGTTTGTTGATTCTTTCAATGAAGTAATGCCCGGCGGTCAGCAGGGTATGGCTTTTGGCCGCGGGCCTATGTATCTCCCCATTGATACCGGTCTGGAAAAACTACTTAAACACTACGGAATCAGCATTAAAAAATCCTATGTCATGGATGAAAATTGCTACAAGCAGGAAATGCCCAGGCAACACGGCGGTGGTCAAAGGCCCATCTATTTTGCGCCACTTATTAAAAATAAATTTATCAATAAAGACCTAGATTTTATTAAAAACATAAAACGACTGATTGCCATAAAAATATCTCCTGTTGAAATCGACGAAGCACAAATCCAAAAAAATGGCCTTATTGCCCACAGGCTGTTCGCTTCATCGGAAAAGTCATGGGAAATGAGCGGACAAATTAATTTAAACCCCATGTTTATTTCCCCCCCACCGGCAGATAAAAAGAAAAGCCTGCCTCTGGCGTATATTATCGAAGGACAATTTCCCAGTTATTTTGCCGGCAAACCGATACCGATAAAAAATGCAGCTGAAAATAAGAAAGACAAAGCAGACGATAAGAGTCGAACCGCCTCGCAACAAAAAAATGACGGCAGTGATTTTCCCCAAATAGAAAGCGAAGGCGGGTTTATTGCAAAAGGCAAGCCGGCAAAGATTTTTATCATCTCCTCATCTGATATGCTTACGGATAATATACTGGATCAGGAAGGAAGAAGCTCCAACGCTGTTTTTATCATGAACGTATTGGACTATTTAAATAATCGGGAAGAAATCGCTGTAATGCGCAGCAAACAGCAGCAATTTAACCCCCTGGGAGAATCAACGGCAGGAGCAAAAACGTTTATAAAATCTTTTAATATTGCCGGTCTGCCTGTACTGGTGGTCATCTTCGGACTTTTTGTGCTGTTTAGACGCCATTCTCGAAAAAATCATATCATGATGATGTTTAAAAAATAAGGACATTCTATGAAAATTAAAAAGGAATATATCATTCTTGCGGTCATCATTGCGGCCCTGCTGGTTTATCTGAGCCAGCGCAGGACTGACAGAACCCTTTACCAGTTGGCGGATGTACCGCAAATCTCTCATTCAGCCATTACTAAAATAGAAATAACTAAAAACAACACAGCGATTGCCCTTGTCAAACAAGGCGACCAATGGAGCATCGGGCCTAAAAAATATCCGGCAAACGGAATAAAAGTGAATGACATGCTCGATTTGATGAGCAAACTCACGCTTACGGCCCTTGTGTCTGAATCAAAGAGCTACAACCGGTATGATCTTGACGAGGTTAATAAAATAACGGTTAAAGCCTTTGATAAAGATAAGGTTAAACTCGAGTTTGATATTGGTAAAGCAGCAGCATCGTTTCGCCATACTTTTGTAAAAATTGCCGGTGACGAGCGGGTTTTTCATGCACGCGGCAGTTTCAGGGGCAAGTTTGACCAAACCATGGATGACCTGCGGGATAAAGCCGTACTTGCATTTAAAATAAGCGAGATATGGGAAATAAATATTGCCAAAAACAAGGATAAGATGGTTTTCAGCCGCATGCAGATACCGGATAAAACCAAGCCATCCGAGACGTCTAAACCAAAAATCGAGCCAGTAAAAACGACCTGGCAAAATGCCGCCGGTCAAAAAGCCGGTAATTCTAAAATAAATCGTCTTCTTACCACCCTTTCAGACCTTAGTTGTGAAAAATATATTTCAGACCGAACCAAAGGCGAATTCACCGATCCTGTATTCACCCTGCTTCTTAAGGGGAGCAAGGAATATAAACTGTCTATATTTGAAAAACTGAACAAGGATGATAAAGACTATCCGGCCATATCATCAGAAAACAGCTATCCTTTTATTTTGTCGGGCTCACAGGTGAAAAGCATCATGGAAGATCCTGCTGAAATGCTGGAAAAGAAGGATAAAAAGTAAATCTTTCAAGAAAAGAATTCCGGCCTATGAGGCCAGGATTTGAGTTACCTCATAAATAGTCTGTTTTTAGCTGGTTGCAATATATAAAATAGAAAGCTTAAAGTTAATTCAGAGTATATAAACGAACATTCAACATCGAACGTTCAACGTCGAATTTTGAATAAGGTATTCTGCCAATTTACAAATAGTTAGAGCGAAGCGATTTAACTATTCGATGATCGCCGTTCGATGTTCAAAAACGACAAAACCTTAATCAATTATTTCCTTCATCCTCCCAAATATGCTTTCTTGACCTCCGGATTTTCAAGCAATTCTTCTGATGGGCCCTCCAGCACCACACTGCCGCTTTCCAATACATAACCTCGACGGGCAAATTTCAACGCCATCCTTGCATTCTGTTCAACCAGCAAAATGGTGGTGCCCTCCTGATTGATTTCCTTTAACGCATCAAAAACATCGAGCATCAGCAAGGGGGCCAGCCCCATGGACGGCTCATCGAGAAGCATAATTTTTCTACCGCTCATAAATGCCCTGCCGATGGCCAGCATTTGCTGCTCTCCGCCGCTTAACGTACCGGCTTTCTGAACTTTACGCTCATCCAACCGGGGGAATATGGCGAATACCCTCTCAATGTCTTTGGCGATATCTTCTTTATCCCTGCGAGAAAAGGTGGCAAGTTGAAGGTTTTCCAAGACCGTCAGGTTACCGAACAGCCGTCTTCCCTCTGGAACATGGGAGATACCGAGCTGACTGACCACTTTATCAGCCGCATACCTGAGCAAGTCTTTTTCCTTAAAACTCATTCGGGTACCTTCCTCTACGGGTACCATCCGTGAAATAGCTCGCAATGTGGTGCTTTTCCCCGCACCGTTGGCTCCGATAATGGTTACAATCTCACCTTCATCAATCTCAAAGTTTATTCCGTGGAGAGCCTTAATTTTATCGTAGGATACCTGCAAATTTTTCACCGACAGCAGCATCAGTCTATTGCCTCCTTGCCCAGATAAGCATCAATCACTTTAGGGTTGTTCTGTATTTCTTCCGGCGTACCTTCGGCAATTACCTCGCCGAAAACCAGGGTCTGTATCTCCTGGCAAAGTTCCATAACCAGTTTCAACCGGTGTTCAATTAAGAAAATGGCCAGTCCGAATTCTTTATGAACCTGACGAATGATTTCCATCATCTGAATCAGTTCTTCCGGGTTCATACCGGCGGTCGGCTCATCCAAAAAAAGGATCTTCGGTTCCATGGCCAGCGCCCTGGCCATTTCCACCCTTCTTTGAGCCCCGTAGGGAAGATTAAGCACATTCTCATGTGCCAGATCACTAATACCGACCAGTTTCAGCAGTCCATATGCTTTTTCTTCGGCTGCGGCCTCCTGCCTGTTTCGTTTTGCGGTTCCAAAAAAAGCCCCGGTCAACCCGTAAGTCATTTTCGAATACTGGGCCATGATCACATGCTCAAGAACGCTCATATGACGCCATAGCAGCAGATTTTGGAAAGTCCTACCGAGTCCGGCGGAAGCAATCTGGTGGGGCTGAAGTCCAACCAGATTCAGGTTTTCTAGTTCAACCGTTCCTTCGGTGGGTTGGTGAATGCCGGTTATCAGATTAAAAATAGTCGTTTTACCCGCTCCGTTGGGGCCGATCAGCCCCCTTATCTGACCCGGTTCAATAGTAAGATCATAGTTATACACAGCCCGCAGTCCGCCGAAATAGTGAGTCATTTTCTTTACCTGAAGCAAGGACATATTATACCTCTTCTCCCTTTTTCTTTTTAGGCTGAATCAATTTCTTCACGTTAAACTCCTTAAAGGCGATCAATCCTGTGGGACGGTAAATCATTACCAGGATCAAAAGCAGCGGAATGGCAATCCATTTAAAAAGCTCCAAAGGCCGCAGGGCTTCGCCAAGCACGCTGAGACTTACAGCGCCCACAATCGACCCGTACACCGAATTCAAGCCGCCGAAATAGACCATCGCCAAAACCTCGGCCAGTTTCTGAATGCCAAACGTTGCCGGGTTCACATAACCCAGCACATGGGCAAACAGCCCGCCGGCCACACCGGCCCAAAATGCAGCAAACATGAAAGCCACCACCTTTGTACGCTTGGTGTTGACGGTCATTGCATTGGCAGCCGTTTCTTCATCCCGTACAGCATTTAGCGCCTTGCCAAGGGTGGAACGAACAAAGTTGTTGATTACCCAGATACAGACCACAGTCCAGATAAAAACGGTGGGCAAGTTGGCCCAGTTTGGCTGACTGCTGAGTCCACGGGGTCCGCCCACGAATTCCATGTTTTCAACCAGACTTTTGACGATAAACATAAACGCCAGAGAGATGATCGCCAGGTAATCTCCCCGTGTTCTGAATGAAGGAATGGCGACGATCAATGCTCCCAGGGCGGCCACGCAACCACCCAGAATGAGTCCCAGGGGAAACAGAAACGGACCTATAAAGGAAGGCATAAGCGCTTGGCCAAACATGCTGTCGTTAACAAAAAGGGATACGGAAAAAACCGAAGCAGTATAAGCACCCAGAGCCATAAATCCAGGATGTGAACAGGAAAATTCTCCCATGTAACCGTTGATTATGTTCAGACTTACGGTGACCATGATAGCGATCAGAGTAAATTTGAGCGTAATTAAACGGTAGTCACTCACATCCGCCCAGATATGAAAAATGATATAAAGCAACACCAGATGGATAAATACCGATCCCGGCATGGAAAAATGGATTAGTTTTTCCGCCAGCCGGTTGGCCGGTGCAAGGCTCAACCGCGCAATAATGCCGATGGGTAAAATGAATATCAATAAAACGTAAAGCATGGTGCTGGGAACAAGCAACGGTTTTTTAAGCATGATTAAGAAACCAAAAAGTGCCGGAATTTTAGGTAATCCCAAAGCCAGTGCCAGCTGTGTTCCCACCGCTTGTTCCAGGATAACCGCAATCATTGCACCAAAAAGCCACCCCAGAATCGGTACCATGGAAAACATCTCTATGATTTTACTTTTTAATCCTGTTTCAGGTGTAGATAATTCGCTACTTGTTACTTCCATTTGAATCCCTTTCAATAAAGAGCCAACTTGATCTCGTGACTACAGTCTCAACTTGGCACTGTATGGCTCGCCAAAGAAGCCGTAAGGCCTGAAAACCAAAATAAGCAGTACAATTGAATAAGCGATTATATCCCTCAAGGTAGATGGAAAAATCATCGCCACAAAGATTTCAATAAACCCAAGTAAAAATCCCGCCAGAGTGGCCCCCATAATCGAGCCTCTTCCGCCTAATATCGCTGCCACAAAGGCTTTCCAGCCAAATAAAATTCCCATGTACGGATCGAGTACCGGATAAGCCACCCCGAAAAGAATACCGGCCACAGCGGCCAAAGCCGATCCAATGGCAAATGTCATGGCCGCAATACGGTTGATCGATACCCCCATCAAAGGTACCACCACAAAATCAAAGGCCATGGCCCGCATGGCCATCCCCCAGCGGGTTTTTTTTATAAACAGATGCAACGCCAGCATAAAGGAAAGCGAAACGGCCACAATCATGATCTTTTTGTTGGTGATGAATACACCATTGACATTATAGGTCAGGGTTTCGATCAATGGAGGAAAGGATATCCGTTGAGTACCCACTCCCCACAGGACCAGCATTTCGAGAATAATACCAATCATTAAACCGGTAATGGCTGCCGATGCACGCGGTGCCTCCCGTAGCGGACGATACCCCACACGCTCTACGAACATCCCCACAAAAGAAGTTAAGAACATGGAAAGAAGGATGGTCAGCACCAGCACAAACCATCCGGGCAAAGGAAGAGTCCACAGTGATGCCAGCGCCATCAAGCCTGTGGCAACACCAAACCCGATATAGGCCCCGACCATAAAAATATCGCCGTGCGCAAAATTAAACAGCATCATGATGCTGTAAACCATGGAGTATCCCAATGCGATGAGTGCATAGAAACTGCCCCACTGTAAAGCGTTGATCAGGTTCTGAAAGAAAAATACCATCTTGCTTTCCTCTCGTTCTTTCAAAAAAGCGGGCTCAGGGTTTATCGCCCTGGCCCGCTTTTGATATGACATTTACAGGCTTTAAGCCTTTACGGACCTCAGGTCATCATATGAGATCTATCCTGCAATTTTTACTTATCGATTGCGCCCATCTTAGGGACAGATGGACTTGTAGAACTCGAACTCACCGGCATCGCTGATTCTGACGATAACGGCACATTTTTTCGGATCGCCTTCTTCGGTAAAAGTCATTTTACCGGTAATACCATCAAATTCCTTGATCTTAGCAAATGCATCCCGAATCCCCTGGCGGTCTTTTTTCAGGTCTCCGGTAATTGTTCCGTAAGATTCAATTGCTTTTTGTACCAGTCGTATGGCATCCCAGGTCAGAGCGCCGACATCGTCCGGAATATAACCGTGTTTTTTATTATACCTGTCGATAAATTCCTTGGTGGCTCCCTTGGCCCCGGCGGCTGCATAGTGAGTACTGAAAAACTGCCCGTAGCAGTCTTTCCCGCACAGTTTAACGGTTTCTGCAGAACCCCAGCTGTCGCTACCAACAATCGGTTTGTCCCATCCAAGCTGATGAGCCTGCTGTACGATTAAAGCCACTTCATTATAGTACTGCGGAGTAAACAGAAACTCAGCGCCTGATTTGATTATTTTTGTCAATTGTGAACTGAAATCAGCGTCTTTAGTGGTAAAGCTTTCATAGGCCACCACTGAACCGGCACCGTTCAGATCTTCCCAGGCTGCTTTAAAAAACTCGGCAAGACCTTTCGGATAGTCACTGGCCACGTCGTATAAAACCGCTGCCTTGGTATATCCGAATTCTTTCTTTACGAAATTGGCAACCACCGGACCCTGAAACGGATCAAGAAAACATCCCCGGAAAACAAATGGTCGGTCTTTGGTTGTTTTTGGGTTGGTCGACCAGGGGCTGATCATCGGGGTGTTGTACTTATTGGCCACTTCACCCGCAGGTACTGCTTGTTTGGAAGACTGGGGGCCCACAATCACCAGGACGTCATCCTCTGTAATCATTTTGGTATTTGCCTTCACCGCCGATTCCGCTTTGGCCTCATTATCCTCTATGACCAGCTCTACCTTGTACTTTTTTTCCCCTACCTCAAGTCCGCCTGCAGCATTAATATCTTCAAGCCACATTTGGGCGGCAAACTTTGTTCCCTCCCCTACTTTGGGGATATCTCCGGTAATCGGAGCATTTATGCCAATCTTAATCGTCGTTGGCTCCTTGGGACCACAAGCGAATACAATTAGACCCACCACCAGACAGCAAATAATACCTACAAATAGTCCTTTTTTCATTACTACCTCCTTTTTTATCCGGCCATTTTTTTGATCTGTTTAAATAAAACCATCTCCCCACATCAAATTACGTTTGCCTGTTATCACAGGAACAAAACTTAATCAACCTGTAAACCAAAAAAATATTATCCATGCAAAGATCTGTCAAGCGCCTTGAATGAAGTTTCCTGCATAACTTCAGAGAACGTGGGGTGCGCATGAATGGTGGCAGCCAGATCTTTTACACTGGATCCGCTCTTAATGGCCAGTGTGCCTTCGGCAATAAGATCGGTTGCGTGCGATCCGACAATGTGAACACCTAAAATTCTACCGGTGTCAACATCTGATACTATCTTTGCCATACCGGCAATTTCTCCCACAACCTGTGCCTTTCCCATTGCCCGGAAAAGAACACTGTCTGAACGTACGCGATCATTTATCTGTTTTGCCTGCGATTCTGTCAGCCCGACGTTTGCTATTTCCGGTGTGGTAAAAATTGCACCGGGCACAGCAGTATAGTCCATCTTTTTACTCCCTTGCATGGCATTTTCTGCCGCAACAAGGCCTTCCGCAGAGGCAACGTGTGCAAGCATAACTTTTGCCGGTCCGAGGACATCACCAATGGCATACACCCCTGCAATATTGGTTTCCATCTTCTCATTGGCAATGACCCATCCCTTTTCGTCCACATGAACCCCTATGTTTTCAAGGCCGAGGTGATCGGTACTCGGTTTACGTCCAACACATACCAAAATCTTTTCCACTCTCTCGATTTTGGGTTCTTCGTCTTTTGGAGAAATATTCTCCAAAAAAGGCGAGGGCCCTATTGTTACAGCAAGACTGCTCTCTTGATCTTCAACCGATTCCACACTTCTGTTAACCAAAAACTTAATTTTTCGCTTTTTCATTTCACGCTGCAAAATCTTTGAGCAATCTTCATCAACGGATGGAAGCGGCAACATCCTTGACAAAGCCTCCACCACAGTCACTTTGCAACCAAGTGCGGCGAGCACAAATGCAAACTCACAACCGATAACTCCACCTCCGACAATGAGTATTGATTGCGGAATTTGGCGCAGGCTAAGCGCTTCGTTGCTCGATATAATCCGATCCCCGTCAAAGGGTATCGATGAAAGGCTTATCGGGTATGACCCAATGGCTAAAATCAGACCGTCATAAGATATTTCTGCGGTATTCCCGTCCTCATATTTTACCGTGGTCCGTCCCGGCTCCTCGATAAATCCTTTTGCTTTCAGATATTGAATCCTATTTTTTTCCAAAAGCTTATTAATCCCTTGGGCCTGGCTTTTAATCACCTTTTCCTTCCGATCCATCAGTTTTGGTAAGTCCGGCATAACCGACCCCATTGACCGGATACCAAATTCTTCGGCTCTTCTGAAGTTTTCCAGCATCTTGGCGGTGTGAATCAATATTTTAGAAGGAATACAACCCCAGTTTAAACATGTCCCGCCCACACTCTCCTTTTCAATAAGGGTCACTTCGCCACCAAGCTGGGCAGCACGTATTGCAGCAATATACCCGCCGGGGCCGGAGCCGATTACAGTTATTTTTCTTGCCATGCTTTTTTAAACCTCTCTTTACTATCTGTCCTTTTATCGGAAATTATGTTCTTTTTGTAACAAAAAAACTCAATAATGAAAACACTAAAGGAGGAAAACATAAAATACTATTTTTCCGTGTTTTGGTGATAAATAAATTTGACTCTTAACAACAATTTCTCTATTCTTCAATAGTTAGTGTCTGAGTTCATACCTGCATATCAATTGAAAGGGGACTTTAAATAAAATGCCAAAACTTAATCGAACCATTTTTTATGAACGGCATGTAAAGCTCGGGGCCAATATGGTAGAATTTGCCGGCTGGGAAATGCCGATTCAGTATGATGGGGGAATCGTCCAGGAGCATCTTGCTACCAGAAAGCATGCCGGCCTTTTTGACGTTTCCCACATGGGCCGCTTTGTGATCAGCGGGAAAGACTCGCTGGCTTTTCTGCAGCATGTTCTTTCCAACAATGCGGCGGCCCTCGAACTAGAAGAAAGCCAGTACACCATTATCCCCAACAAGCAGGGTGGTGCGATCGATGATGCCTATCTTTACCGCTTTGTGGAGGATGAATATCTGTTGGTGGTGAACGCCTCAAATCGGGAAAAGGACTGGAACCATTTAAACCAGCACCGGAAAAATTTCAACGAGGTAAAACTGGTTGATCGCACTGCCGATCTGATCATGATCAGCCTACAGGGTCCTTTATCAAAAAATATCCTTTTGGGTGTTATAGATTCCGGGCATCTACCTGAACCACAGAGAAATTGTCTGGCAACCGATGCCATAAAAGGCGCCAAAGTCCAAATCGCAAGAACCGGATACACCGGAGAGCCCATCTGTTTCGAACTCTTTGTGAACACCGAAAATTCATTGATGATCTGGGATCTATTGATAGAATGTGGCGCTCAGCCTGTCGGCCTTGGAGCCAGGGATACCTTGAGGCTTGAAGCATGTCTTCCTCTGTATGGACACGAATTGGGAGACGATCCTGAAAACAACGAAATTCCCATTTTTGCATCGAGTCTTTCCAAATTTGCAGTCAGTTTATCACCCTTAAAGAAAAATTTTGTCGGCCGCGAGGCCCTGGAAAAACAATTTAATGCTCTGAAGAAAATAATAAATGACGACTTTTCTCTCATCACAGACCTCCCGCGCATGATCATGCCGGTAGCCATAGTCGGCAAAGGACTGGCCCGCAGCGGATATAAGGTTTTCCATAACGGTCACCACGTCGGATATGTAACCAGCGGTACCATGGTCCCCTACTGGAAGTATGAAGGGATCGGTATTTCCTCCAAAATTACGGATGAAAAAGGGCTGCGGGCAATCTGTCTGGCATTTATAAACAGCGACCTTAGCGAAGGGGATGAACTGCAGCTAGAAATCAGGAACAAAATGACGCCAGCAGTGGTCGTTCCCTACCATATGAGAAGCGAGGCCCCGCCTTTTGCCCGGGCTATTTTCCATGATCAGATCAGACAGGAAAAAGCGGATTTCCCAAACAAAGAAGCGGTAAAAAAGGTCCGTTCATTGCTTGATAAAACCATTGAAAATACAATCTGGCGACAGCATGAATGTATCAATCTTATTCCATCGGAGCAGACCCCTTCTAAGATGGTAAAACTTCTTTCGATTATGGACCCTGTCGGTCGTTATGCCGAACATAAACAGGTGATGGCTTTCAACGAAGCCGAAGTCTTTTACTACCAGGGAACCGAGTTCATTGCCAGAGTTGAAGAACTGCTGGAAAATGAATTGCGCCATTACCTTGAATGTACCGAGGTGGAAACACGCCCTGTCTCAGGTCAGATGGCAAATACAGCGTTATTCAGTGCAATGGTGGATTTTTTAAACCGGGCGGACAGGAAAAGCGAACAAAGGAGAATCCGCAACGTATTAAATAACCACATTATCAAAGGCGGTCATCTCAGCGCACAGCCCATGGGCGCTCTGCGAGATTTTGTCGCCCGCAATCCCAAATGGGAAAAGCCTGCTGTGGTTAATTTTCCGGTTCATGAGGATAATTCTTATAAAATAGATGTGGACGCCTGCAAAAATGTGATTGAAGAGCACCAACCTGAACTGATTATTTTCGGCAAAAGCATGACCTTACATAAGGAACCTGTGGCTCAAATACGGTCATTTGTTGATGACCTGTCCATTGACTGTGTCATTTTATATGATATGGCCCATGTTCTTGGCCTGGTGGGACCTTATTTCCAGCAGCCTTTTAAGGAGGGAGCCGATATCGTTACCGGATCTACCCATAAGACATTTTATGGTACCCAGCGGGGAATAATCGGGTCGAACTATACAGATGAAGATCTGCGTTACGAATTATGGGAAGCCATACAACGCAGGGCTTTTCCAGGCAGTGTCAGCAACCACCATCTTGGCACTATGCTCGGTCTGCTGATGGGCGCTTATGAAATGAATTACTTCAAGGATGAATACCAACGGAAAGTACATTCAAATGCAAAAGCCTTTGCAAAAGCTCTGAAGCAGTGCGGCCTTGATGTTGCCGGAGATCCCGATATCTCATATACTGAAACCCACCAGGTGATCCTTAATGTTGGCTATTCCAAAGGTCCTGAACTTGCGCAACGACTTGAACAGAATAATATCATAGTCAATTACCAGGCAGCCCCTGATGAAGAAGGTTTTACCGCATCCGGATCTTTACGAATGGGGGTACAGGAGATGACCCGCTTCGGCATGGCAGAAAGAGATTTTCAAAAACTGGCCCAGATTATTTACGATGTGGTAGCCGGAAATAAAGGAGTTAAAGAAGAGGTTAAATCTTTTAGAAACGCTTTTAGCGACATGCAGTTTTGTTTTTCAACAAACGATTTTGACGACCTTATACAAAAGCTGCATACACTGATATGATACCGTTGTACAAAACCCAACTTATCCTCATATATTAGTTGTCATAAATTTTCATGCCCGACCGGGCACAACATTGCATGAAAATTTATGCGAAACAGAATATTGCTATCAATTAATTTTACATTTAGACAAATTATATTTTTTTTATTGACTTTTATCGCAATTTAATTTAGTTATTTTAATGTATTCTTAATATTTTTCAGAGATACCTCGGATGCTGCACGAAATATTCGTGCCAAATCCTTAGGGTTCGAACAGGTAAGCGTAGACTCCGAAAATAATTTTATACCTTAGGCGCCTATGCAGTCCTTCTGAATTTAGATGTCGATGCATCCCGCCTGACTACGTTTTAAAACTTTCGAATCTGATCGATATTTCATTGTTTTTAGACCCTTGTAAGCCGGACCCTTCAACACCTTAAACCACCAACTTATTTTTATGTAAACCTTTAGAGTAAACCATGAAAATAGATGATATAAACGTTGAGATTATCAAAAACCTCCGTGATGGCAGAAAATCCTTTAAAAAAATTGCTAACATACTGAACATCACCGAAAATACCGTTCGATCGCGGGTAAACAAACTGACGAGCGAAGGTATACTGGAAACCACAGGCCTGGTAGACCCGGAAGTCATGCCCGACCATCGGGTCGTGTTTGTCGGCGTAAAATTATCCACCTTTAATCTTGTTGAGAAAGGAAAGGAGTTCAGCAAATTAAAAGGGGTGGTGTCAGTAAGCGTGGTGACAGGACGCTTTGACCTTATCCTGGTGGTTTTATTAAAAAGAGGGTTCGATCTGCTGGAGTTTTATACTCAGGAGGTTTACCAGCTTGATGGCGTTCGTTCGGTGGAAACTTTTGTGGTATATAAGGGATACAACCTGAAGGTGCCCTATATACTCTAAAACCCGAAGGATTCAGCCAGTTAGATATTCTGTAATGAATATTTTGCTATCTTATCGTCAAACGGAACCCAATAAACCTGTGTATCATGCTCTGGATTGCAAAAGACCAGCTGATCATTTAAACTCTCAGTTTTAAAATCTGCAATCCTCAATGCAAAATAGGAACGGGGGTCAAAGATGGAAAAAGAAGTAAAAATGACGTTGCTGCATGAATGGCATGTTAATCGAGGTGCCAATATGGCGCAGTTCGGTGAATATGATATGCCGCTTTGGTACCCAACTGGCGTTAGAAGCGAACATCTTTCGGTACTTACCAACGCCGGTATTTTTGACACCAGCCATATGGCTGTGGTAATGATTGACGGATCCGACGCCCGGGATCTGCTTCAGCATTGTTTTTCTAATAACCTGGATGCCTGCATCGGAAAGCAGCAAAATCCGTTGATTCCGGGAAAATGCGTGTACGGAGTTTTTTTGAGAGATACCGGTGACGTCATCGATGATGCCATTGTATTTCAAATTGATGAGTCAATTTACATGGTGGTGGTTAATGCCGGAATGGGGAATGCGATCAGTACTCACTTGTTGGACCATGCAGGCCGTAGTAACGTAGACATTACCGATCTGACCGACAAATTAGGCAAGCTGGATGTGCAAGGTCCTTTTGCTGCAAAAATCCTCATTAAGGTGTTGAAAAGCCCCCAAACCGTGTTTGACAAGCTGCCGTATTTTTCCTTCAAAGGTCATTTTGATCCAAGTTCGACTGCGGCTAAAACCGTGCTTCTTTCCGACGGAACACCCATTTTGCTTTCCCGTACCGGTTATACCGGTGAATTCGGTTTTGAAATTTTTGTCGAACCGGATCACTTCACCCGAACCTGGGATATACTTGTTGAAGCCGGAAATGAATTCGGACTGGTGGCCTGTGGCCTGGCTGCCAGAGATTCCCTCAGAGCCGGTGCCGTGTTGCCGCTTTCACACCAGGATATCGGCCCATGGCCTTTTCTTTATAATCCGTGGCCATTTGCCCTGGCGTATAATGCTGATTTCTCGGGATTCACCAAACAGTTCATCGGCAGCGAGTCGCTTTTAAAAACAGATTATAGTGAGCACACCCTTCCCTTTGCCGGTTACGACCTTCGCAAGGTGTCCACCCACAACCAGGCAATTGTCACAGATGATAACGACAAACAAATCGGCAAAGTGCTGACATGTGCCACTGACATGGCAATCGGACGTCACAACGACCGGATTTACAGCATCGCCAGCCCGGACAAACCGAAAAATTTTAATCCGCGAGGACTCTGCTGCGGCTTTGTTAAAACCGCCGTCCGGTTATCACCAGGTCAAACAGTGACCATAAATGACAACCGCCGGAAAATCAAAGTTGAAATTGCAAACGACCTGCGCCCGAACCGAACCGCACGTCTGGCACTGTCCAAGTTCTTGAATTAGTGGTTTTGCCTGAGATTTATGATAGCTGTTCTTTAGCAGTTTGGCAATGCGTTAAAACTGGACATTAGGGACATCATGTGTTTAAATTTTTTTTAAATTTTTAAACGACAGAATCAAAACAAACAACCAAAGGAGGAATATGCATGAAAGAAATAGCTGAATTGAATCTGCCGGATGATTTGCGTTATGCAAAAGACCATGAATGGGCAAAGCTCGAAGGTGACAAGGTTAAAATAGGTATTGACGACTATGCCCAGGACCAGCTTGGCGATATCGTTTTCGTAGAATTACCCGAAGCGGGCACCACATTCTCCCAGGGGGAGGAATTTGGTACCGTAGAATCGGTTAAAGCGGTTTCCGAGCTTTTCATGCCCGTCGGAGGAGAAATTGTGGCAATCAATACCTCCCTGGAAGAAACCCCGGAACACGTCAACAACAGTCCTTACCAAGACGGATGGATGATCGAGGTCAAGCCGAGTGATGTGGCGGAAATGGACGCCCTTATGGATAAAGAGGCATATATAAAAATGCTGAAAGGATAAAACCTATGCGCTATTTACCACATACAGATGCAGATATTGCATCAATGCTTAAAGTTGTCGGAGCAGACAATCTGGAGGGACTTTTTCCCACCGTTCCTAAAGACTGTCGCTGCACCGACGATCTCAAATTACCTAAACCGTTAACGGAATGGGAACTCAACAGCTCTATAGACATGCTGGCAGGAAATGTGGCTGTATCTCCGGAATATAAAATTTTTATCGGAGCAGGGAGTTACGAGCATTTTATTCCTTCAAGTGCATCTTACCTGCTCAGTCGCTCCGAGTTTGTCACATCGTACACCCCGTACCAGCCGGAAATGAGCCAGGGAACCTTACAGGCAATCTTTGAATACCAAACCCTGATATCCCGGCTTCTGGGAATGGAAGTGGCCAATGCATCCCTTTACGACGGGGCTTCCGCCCTTGCTGAAGCGCTCCTTATGGCTGCCCGTGTCAATCGCCAGAATAAAATCGCCGTGTCAGGCCTGATTCACCCCATGTACCGCCGTGTACTCGAAACTTACCTTAAGCCCACCGGGTTCGAAATAATTGAACTGCCTTATGTTGAAAACGGCAGAACTGATCTAACCCCTGTTGACGGAATGGAAGGACTTGCCGCCGTGGCCGTACAATCTCCCAACTTTTTCGGGTGCGTGGAAGATCTTAAGGCCATTGGTGAAAAAGCCCATGAGAAAAAAGCACTTTTTATTACTTCTTTCACTGAACCGCTGGCTTACGGCCTGTTAAAAAACCCGGGAAACCTGGGTGCTGACATTGCCTGCGGTGAAGGTCAGAGTATGGGTATCCCGCGATCTTTCGGTGGACCGGCTCTGGGAATGTTTGCCGCCAAAATGAAGTATGTGCGAAACATGCCGGGACGACTGGTGGGTGAAACCAAGGACAAAGACGGAAAAAGAGGTTTTGTTTTAACTCTGGCCACCCGTGAACAGCACATCCGTCGGGAAAAGGCCACATCCAACATATGCACCAACAGCGGGCTCTGCGCACTGGCGTCTGCTATTTACATGGCCTCGGTTGGGGGTACGGGCATACGCGAGCTGTCCCAACTGAATCATGACAAGGCGGCATATCTTAAATCAGAACTTGAAAAAGCAGGATTTGCCATTCCCTTTAACAGCCCTTTCTTTAACGAATTTGTAGTTAAATTTCCTGCCGGCTTTGAGACAACCTACCAGCGATTGCTCGAAAAAAAGATTGTTGCCGGCCTGCCCCTTGCTTCCTATTATCCCGAACTTGAAGATCATTATCTTATGTGTGTGACGGAAACAAGGTCAAAAGAAGATATCGATATCCTGGTCAGGGAGGTGAAATCATGAAAGAATCTTTAGGCACAACCGGTCTCATACTAAACGAACCCTTGCTCTGGGAAAAGGGCAAAAAAGGACGGTACGGGTTTTCCATTCCCCGCCGTGATGTCGATCGTTTTCCCCTGGACGAAAATGTAGCGGGTGACGGTCCCGACTTTCCCGATCTGAGCGAAGTGGATGTGGTTCGCCATTATACAAGACTGTCGCAGTGGAATTTCGGTGTGGACACCGGAATGTATCCCCTGGGATCATGTACCATGAAATATAACCCGAAAACCAATGAAAGACAGGCAAGCCAGCCCGGATTTGCCGGAGCACACCCTCTGCTCCCCACTGGACTGACCCAGGGCGCGCTGAGGCTGATGTTCGAACTGGAAGACTTCCTGGCTGAAATAACCGGCATGGATGCAGTCACGCTTCAGCCTGCTGCAGGTGCCCATGGTGAACTTGCCGGAATGCTTCTGATATGGGCCTTTCATAAAGACAAAGGACAGAACCGCTCAAAAATTATTGTTCCTGACACCGCACACGGGACAAACCCTGCCAGTGCATCTTTGTGCGGCTTTCGCTCCGTGCCGGTAAAATCTAACCAACAGGGAGTGCTTTCTGTCGAAGCGGTGGCTGAAATTATGGACGAAGAGACCGCCGGGATCATGGTCACCAATCCCAACACCCTGGGTCTTTTCGAAGAAAACATTATAAAAATTGCCGATATTGTTCATTCCAAAGGTGGTCTGGTATACTGCGACGGTGCAAATATGAATGCGGTAATGGGTATTGCAGACATGGGAAAAATCGGTATCGATGTTTTACATCTCAATCTCCACAAAACGTTCTCCACACCTCACGGTGGCGGAGGTCCTGGTGCCGGACCGGTGTGTGTGAAAAAACAACTTGAACCTTTTTTACCGGTTCCCCGTATCCGCTCTAAAGATAATAAATACTCTATTTCGTTTGATTACCCTAAATCTATCGGCAAACTGCATGCCTTTTACGGCAATTTCGGTGTCATGGTAAAAGCCTACAGTTACATTCTCAGCATGGGTGCGTCAGGGCTGAAAAAGGCCAGCAGCCTGGCTGTACTGAATGCCAATTATATCAAGGAAAAACTCAAAGATACTTTTCACCTGCCGTACGACCGGCCATGTATGCATGAATGTGTTTTTTCCGATAAAAATCAAGAGCCTGATAAAGTAACCACTCTCGATATCGTAAAGCGTCTGATCGATTACGGTTTTCATCCGCCCACCATTTATTTCCCGCTGGTGGTGCATGGGGCAATAATGATCGAACCGACGGAAACCGAGTCCAAAGAAAACATTGACCTTTTCATCGATGCCCTGAAACAGGTTGTAACGGAGGCCAAAAAAGATTCCGAAATCCTGACACAGGCCCCAACGCGTACAAAAGTCAGAAGGCTTGATGAGACCAGCGCTGCGCGTCATCCCTGTCTTACAGGCTGAAAATGAATATTTTTTTCACCACGGAGGGCACAGAGAAATAGTTTTTTAGTTTGTCCTGATGATATCAGGACAAACTAAACCATTGATCCCGCTTTAAGCGGGACTTAGAAACAAAGATTTCAAA
Source organism: Thermodesulfobacteriota bacterium (assembly GCA_034189135.1). Lineage (NCBI taxonomy): Bacteria > Pseudomonadati > Thermodesulfobacteriota > Thermodesulfobacteriota bacterium. The sequence goes on from JAXHVO010000136.1 coordinate 22,240, forward strand.
TTTGAAGAATTGAAAAATGAACCTAAACCTGGCAACTACCGGCTCGCAACACGTAACTCGCAATCCGGAACCCGCAACCCGCAACCCGCTCCACGAAACCTGCTTATGCGTGGAATTGCCTGTGATTGATTATCAAAAGGCGAGGGATCTACAAAGCTATCTTGTATCCGCCAGAAAAGATAACATAATAGACTCGGATATGGTGATAATTCTGGAACACCCTCCGGTCTTTACTCTTGGCCGCCGGGGTGGACTTGAAAATCTGAGCGTATCTGAATCTTTTCTAAAAAAATTGAAAATCCCGCTCATCCATGTGGAACGAGGGGGAAATATCACTTTTCACGGTCCCGGACAGATCGTGGTTTACCCTATTATTAACCTGGGAAAAGCCAGACTGGCTGTGACCGATTTTGTCAGTAACCTTGAGGAGGTCATGATTCAGACTGCTAAAGACTTAGGGGTTCAAGCACGGCGTAACGGTATAAACCGAGGCATATGGGTAGGAGAAAAAAAACTGGGAAGTATCGGAATAGCTGTTCGAAAAGGAATCAGTTTTCACGGCATGGCTCTAAATGTGAATCTGTCGCTTGAACCCTTTAACTGGATCAACCCCTGCGGATTGCAAAACATAAAGATGACCTCCATCCAGCAGGAACTTTCCCATTCTGTTTCTCTGTCTCACATCAGGCGGACGCTGAAACAGCATTTTGAATCGATCTTCGGGATAAAACTCGTGGCAACTGATATAAAAGAGTTATGCAGAAATTTTAACTTGAGTAGCATGTTGGAATTTAAAAGTGTCAAAAAAGAGCATAACGTTTTTTGAACGTCGAACATCCAACATCGAACGTTGAACATCGAATAATGAAATCGCTCAAGCAGCGCAGGCGTTTGCGCCGCGTGTCGCTCCGCCGATTTATAAATTGGCAGAATACCTTATTAAAAATTCGACGTTGGACGTTCGATGTTCGACGTTCAAAGTCTTTTACCTTAACGGCTACGTCTTTGATATTGGATTGCAATCTGAATGCTCACCACCATAAAACAACATAAACGAAAACAAAAACCCCCCTGGCTTAAGCGGCACCTTCCAACCGGACCCGACTATGAGCAAATTAAAGCCCTTATTACTAAAGGCGGGCTGCACACAGTATGCCAGGAAGCAAAATGCCCCAATATCTGGGAGTGCTTTTCCAAACATACGGCCACATTTATGATTCTGGGATCTCGATGCACGCGCAATTGCAGATTTTGTGCCGTTGCTCATGGGCCGGCTGATGAACCCGATCCGAAAGAACCTGTGAGAGTAGCCAACGCGGCTCGTAAAATGGGTTTAAATTACGTGGTCATCACCTCTGTCACCCGTGATGATCTTCCTGACGGCGGTGCTGTCTTTTTTTCCCAAACCTTACAGGAAATCCGAAAACAAATACCTGACGCACTGATAGAGATCCTCATACCCGATTTTCAGGGAAACCAACATGCCCTGAAAACGGTTCTTAAAGCCCGACCCGATGTGTTGAACCATAATATAGAAACCGTTCCGCGTCTGTATTCGACGGTTCGCCCTGAAGCAAACTACCAACGCTCCCTGGAGCTTTTACAACAAACCCGCCAATACGATCCGTCTATACCAACCAAATCAGGACTCATGCTCGGCCTGGGTGAACAGCCTGAGGAGATCACCGGGACTCTTGAAGATCTTTTCAACACCGGCTGTCGAATCTTAACGCTGGGACAGTATCTCCAGCCTTCAAAACAACACCTTCAGGTTGAGCGTTTTGTTTCGCCGGAAGAATTTGACAACTGGAAAAAAACCGCCCTTGAAATCGGCTTTTCACAGGTGGCCGGCGGTCCTTTTGTTCGGAGCTCCTATCATGCAAAAGAGCTGTTTCAAAACCAGTGATCACACCCACATCTATTATGAAACACACGGATTTGAATCAAAAAATCCTGTGGTCGTTTTTTTGAACGGTACCATGCAAACCACCTTGAACTGGAGACCGCACGCCCGTATCTTTAAAGACCGCTTCAGGGTGATTCTGTATGATGCCAGAGCCCAGGGTCAAAGCAAGCTTGGGGGGAAAAAACCATCTGTCGACCTTCATGTCCAAGACCTTTCAGACCTTCTTCATCACCTTAAAATTAAAAGGACACACCTGGTAGGGGTGAGCCACGGTTGTTATATTGCACTTTCACTGGCTTCCCGGACTCCAGACCTGGTTGACGGCTTGGTACTGTGCAGCGTCGGTTCAAAAATCAACGCTCAGGCGAAAATTATTATACGGTCCTGGCTGGAAATACTTCAATCAGACGGGCTTAGGTCTTTGGGATGGGCGGTTCTTCCCGTTGTTTTTGGAAAAAACTTTTTAAAACAAAATGAAAGAATGATCGATAAAATGGTAGAGGCCATTGTGGCGCGAAACAATAAAGATGCTATCATGGCCCAACTCAAGGCGATAAAAAATTACCCTGCGCCCGGATCCCTGGCAAAAAAGATCAACTGCCCTACCCTCATTGTGTCAGGTCTCCAGGATCGTCTGGTAAATATTGAAGATGCCACGCATCTTGCCAAGCTCTGCCGGGGAAGTCATGAGAAATTGCCAGGCATCGGCCACAGTATTCCGGCTGAGACACCGGAGCTATTTAACAGCACAGTACTGAAATTTCTACTTTCTTTTTAAATCATCGACAAGATCTTTCATGATGGATATGACATTGCGGCCTCTTTCCCGGGCGATCCGGTGTGCATCATCAACCAGTTTTGCTGCCTGGCGATCCAATTCGGGCATAGATGGAACAGTCATATTCATCTTCTGATACCGCCAGGTTAAAAGTCGCACGGCCAGCTTCTGTTCCTGTTGTCTGAAAAATCCCATGGGGCTAATTTCCCGTCATGCATATTTTAAAAAGGACATCTTCCAATATAAGTTTTGAATTCTGTACTGTTCTTTTGAGCCTTAAATCCGCATGACTCAGGCACTCAAGAGCATCAAGGAGTTCATTGGTGGTAAATCGGTCAGATTTTTGCAACATCATAAACACAGGATAGGGGTTTTGGGGATTTTTGGCAATAACAAGATCTGCGGACACTTTGCTTTTTTTCTTCTTTTTCCCGCCTTTTTTTTGCTTTTTATGATCACCCTTCTCTGCTGAAAGCATGTTTTTCCAATCATCCACCTGTTGTAAAAATTTTCGGTCATGCTCAATTATCTCCGGCATCACCTTGCTTTGAAAATGATTATACCGACATCCGGGAAACCAGACGACCCCTCGGGAACTTTCGGTAAAATCCTTAATTATCAGAAGCCTTCTGACCTGGTTGACTATTGCAGTTAAAAGCTGAAGCGGATGATCGATTTGGCCACCACCAAGGAGAGAATCCAGATAAAAAAGGGCCCTTTCAATGTTTTTATCGGTGACTGCGTTGGTAAATTCATATATCGGATCTTTTTTGGTTCGTTTTAAGACAAACCTCACATCTTCAGCGGTTATACTTTTCCGTCCTCCCACATAACTGATGAGCTTATCCATATTGCTGGAAACGGTCCGCAGGTCAAAACCGGTCATCTGATACATGGCCTTATATGCATCCTGGCTCATGGTCTTATCGTTTTGGTTGAGAATCGATTTCATCTTTTCATTAAGGACCTTTTCCTGGGCTATTTTATCAGCCCGTCGATCTCCTTTCGGCACAAAACAGTCAATGATGATCCCTTTTTTTTCAATGCCCTTATAAAGGCTTTTCCTTTTATCCACAAAATCCGTGGTAATAATCAGATGGTTTCCTTGGGGAAATCCTTTGTCAATGGCCTGCTGCAATTTTTTGCTTTTATTCTCACCGGAAGGCACAGACTGTCTGCTCTCAAGGCAGTAATCAATAATTTCATCCAGCCATTTTTCGTCGCTGTTGAAGCTAGTAAATCTTTTGAACGTTTTACTTCTGTTTGTTTTATCGACATCTTCAAAGGAAAGATTTAACATCCCTAAAAGGCTTAAAAAATGCCTGGCCGCTTTTTTAATATCGTTTTTATCGTATTCTTCCTTTACTTTTTTGAGTATCTTTTCTTCATCCTGTTTGGAATAGAATACCCTGGAGTCAATGATAGAGACCACCTTGTTACCGGATAAAAGAGAAAATGTATTTACCCGCGCGATAATTTCGCCCATATCCTCATTGGATCCGTCAAACGGCTCATAGTTTAGGCTGCGTCTGGAATTGGGAACAAGGGCATCTAAAATCTTTTCAAATGCTTCTTTACAGAGCAGTTCTTCTCCATATATCAGAAACACAGGAGCGAGCTGATCCTCTTTTTTATCCTTAATATATTTTTCCAGCTCTTGGTAATTTATGGTTGGCATGTTTTAAAAGAATGCGGTGATATAAAGTTTTTAATTTGTTTCCGGCGTTTTTCTAAGCAGCATAATCATCACAGCGGCAATCATCGCCAATCCTGCGCCGACTGTTTGGGAAACAGATAACGCCCCGGAAACAGAGTAGCTTTGGATGTCGCCGCGAAATGTTTCAAGGGTGGCAAAGGTCACCCCAAAAAGCAAAACGTAAATCCAGAATAATTGGCCGTCAAATTTTTTATACTTACGAAAAACAAGTAAAACACCATAGATAATAAGATAATTTAAAGCAAAATAAAGCTGTACCGGGTGGATAGGAATACCGGTAGGCGCAAGAGAATGTGGGTGGGTGAAGGTCACTGCCCAGGGAAAATCGGATACCCTTCCGTAACAGCAGCCCGTAAAAAAACAACCAATCATTCCCCAAAACTGGCCCACTGCAATAGCCGGGGCCAACATGTCAGCCGTTTTCCAAAGGGGCATGGCTGTTGATTTCATATAGATGAGCCCTGTGATCAGGGCGGCGATCAATCCTCCGTAAAAAACAAGACCCCCGTTTTGTATTCGTATTATTTCCCAAGGATCCTGAAAAAATATAACGGGGTTTGTCGCCATATAAAACAGCCGTGACCCGACAATAGCCGAGATCAGCAAATAGAAACACAGATCCATGATCTTTTCCGGATCTTCTCCTGTCCTGTTGGCCTCTTTCCTGACAATCAATATCCCCAGTATCAACCCGATTGCTATGAAAAAACTGTAGCTGCAGAGGGAAAACTTTCCAATTTTAAAAAGGATGGGGTACATTTTGCTCGCTTTTGTTCTACTCGGGCAGTTTTTTAAACAGCAGGTGAAAAATAAAAACAGTAATTCCTACGGAAATGGCGCTGTCTGCTATATTAAAAGCATGCCAGTGCAAATCCCCCAGGTAGAAATCAAGAAAATCAATCACCTTTCCAAAACGTATTCTGTCAATGAGGTTGCCGATAGCGCCTCCGAAAATCATGGCAAAAGCGGTGGCAAGCCATGGATGTGTCTTGGGCGTGTTTTTATAGAACCAGAAAACCAATCCCACCGCCAGTGATGAAATAAAAAGGAATACGACGGTTCGCAAAGCTGAGCTTTGATTGGCCAAAAACCCAAAAGCGCCACCTGGATTTTGAATATGAACGAGGTTGAAGAATCCGGGTATCACCGTCACTGAATGATAAAGAGGCATTGATTTCAAGATCAATGTTTTGGTGATCTGGTCGGCAACTACAACCAATCCGGCAACACTGACAAGCCTTATGTATTTGGCGTAAAAAGCGTTCATACCGATTCTTCCTGCGCGATAAGATCCAGCGCATGTCGGCACCGATCGCAAATGGTAGGATGATCCGGATTGGTCCCAACCGAAGGTTCATGTATCCAGCATCTTTCGCACTTATCTCCCCCGGCGACTTCCACCTTAATGCACAAGCCCTCTATATCGCTGCTCTCATATGCGCCGGTAAGCCTTTCACCGTCAACCAGTGATGCTTTAGAAACAATGAATATAGATTTTAGCTCATCTGCATAAGGATCCAGGATGTGCTTCATCTCTTTTTTACACGAAATGGTTACCGCCGCATCAAGGGGGTGCCCGATAATTTTTTGGGCCCTGGCTTCTTCCAGGGCCTTTGTCACCTCGGAGCGAATTTCGAGCAACCGTTCCCATTGTCCTGCCAGACTTTCGTCTATCCAGTTTTCATTTACCACGGGCAAGGAGGCCAGATGAACGCTTTCCTCTTTTTCCTTTTGTTCCGGCATAAAACTCCAGATTTCTTCTGCGGTAAATGACAGTATCGGTGCCATCAGCCGCACCATGGCGTTCAGCATGCTGTACATGACGGTCTGGGCACTCCTCCTTTCTTTTGATTTCGCTGGTGAAGTGTACAGCCTGTCTTTTAGAATATCTAAATAGAATGCGGAAAGATCAAGGGTGCAATAATTGTAAAACGCGTGATACACCAGATGAAATTCGTACGTTTGATAGGCTTTCCGGGTTTTTTCGATCAGTTCCTGCAATTTGTGCAGGGCAAATCTGTCAATATCCGGCATCGATGCATAGGAAACAGAATCTTTTTCCACATTAAAATCAGAGAGGTTACCCAGCAGGAACCGGCAGGTATTTCTTATCCTTCGATACGCGTCGCTTAGCTGCTTTAAAAACTTTTCCGAAATACGGATATCATCCCTGTAATCAGAGGCGGACACCCAAAGACGCAATATCTCCGCCCCGAATTTATCGATCACCTCGCTTGGGGCCACGATATTCCCCAGGGACTTGGACATCTTCTTTCCCTGGGCATCCACAACATATCCATGGGTTAACACCGCGTGATAGGGCGCAGTTCCCCTTGTTCCCACAGCGGTCAGAATGGAACTGTGAAACCACCCCCTGTGCTGGTCACTTCCTTCCAGATAAAGATCGGCAGGCCATCTTAGATAAGGACGCTGCTCAAGTACGGCTGCATGGCTCACCCCTGAATCGAACCACACATCCAAAATATCGGTCTCCTTAACAAAGGATGTATTTTGGCACTTTTCACACAGCGCTCCTTGGGGAAGAAATTCATCCGCATCCTTTTCAAACCAGATATCAGCACCATGCTTCTCAAATGCACGGCAAATACGATCAATGATTTCCTGGGTGATATAAAGCTCTCCGCACTTATCACAATAAAATACGGTAATCGGCACACCCCAGGCCCGCTGCCTGGATACACACCAGTCGGGTCGATTTTCGATCATGCTGTATATTCTTTCCTTGCCCCAATGGGGAATCCATTCCACCCGGTCGATCGCTTCAAGGGTTTTCTTCCTCAGGCCCGTCTTATCCATGGAAATAAACCATTGGGGCGTGGCACGAAAGATTACCGGCTGTTTGCATCGCCAGCAATGAGGATATGAATGTTCGATTGTTTCCTCCGCCAGGAGTGCTCCGGTTTCCTTCAACTTTGCATTGACATTTTTGTTGGCCTCAAAAACAAACTGCCCGTTGAAAAACTCAACATCCTGAGTAAAACAGCCTTTGTCATCTATGGGGGAATAGACATCAATGTCATACAGCAGGCTAACCTCATAATCTTCGCGGCCATGACCCGGAGCCGTATGCACACATCCTGTACCGGCCTCAAGCGTCACATGGTCTGCCAAAATTAACATCGATTCCCTGTGATAAAGGGGGTGCATGCACTTTTTTCGTTCAAGCATCTTCGGATCAATATCCGCAATAATTTTATAGTTTGCCATACCAAAGGTGTGCATACATCTTTCCACCAGCTCTCCGGCCAAAATAAAAACTTCGTTGTTCCCCACATCCACTGCAACATATTTAAAATCAGGATGAAGGGCGACGGCCATGTTCGCCGGAATCGTCCAGGGGGTGGTGGTCCAGATCACCACAAAGACCTTTTTCCCTAAGACCGCTTTTTCTTCTTTGCTGATGTCATCTTTCAAGGGAAACTTAACAAAAATCGACGGCGATGCTTCGTCATGATATTCTACTTCTGCTTCCGCCAGGGCAGTCTGACAGGTAGAACACCAGTATATAGGCTTTTTACTCCGGAAAAGACTCCCGTTAAGCGCAAATTTCCCGCACTCCCTGGCAATGGTGGCTTCGTATGCATAGTTCATGGTCAGGTATGGATTCTCCCATTCACCCATTACACCGAGCCGTTTAAACTCTTCCCGCTGAATGTTGATAAATTTTTCCGCATATGACCTGCACCGCTTTCTAACCTGTGCCATGGAAAGATCATTTTTTTTATCTCCAAGCTCCTTGTCCACATTATGTTCAATGGGAAGCCCATGACAGTCCCACCCCGGCACGTAGACCGCATCAAAGCCCATCATCTGCCTTGACCGAACGATAATATCTTTTAATATTTTGTTTAAAGCCGTACCGATATGTATATAACCGTTTGCATATGGAGGTCCGTCATGAAGAATAAAAAGTTCACTCCCCTTTGAAGTATTTCTGATCTTCTCAAGCAAACGGCTCTCTTCCCAGTGTTTTAATTGCTCCGGCTCACGCTTGGCCAGATTTGCCTTCATCGGAAACTTGGTTGCCGGAAGGTTGAGTGTCTTCTTGTAATCCATTTAATCCTCCATAATTCATCAGGTTTTGCACCCTTTGGTTTAGCAAAATCCACAGACGGTAAGGGGTAAAAATTACATTTTTACCCCTTACCGTCTTGACAGTGAAATAAATCAGAGATGCAAAACTTGAGTGTTACGCTTTGGGTTCCTGGTTAATGGCCTATTAGATCATTAAAACTTAATACTTAAAGTTAAACACGTTGCTTAACCAGCGGCCATGCATTTTCTTATACTCTGGCTTCACAAACGATATCCATAAGGTACCGTCCGTATTCATTTTTCAGCATATCTGCGGCAATGTTCTCAAGCTGGCTATCATCAATATATCCAAGGCGAAAGGCAATCTCCTCTATGCTGGCAATCCTGAGTCCCTGGCGTTCCTGGATTGCCTGCACATAACTGGATGCCTGTTGCAGGGCTTCATGGGTGCCGGTGTCCAGCCAGGCAAACCCTCTGCTTAAAAGCTCCACTTTAAGCTCGCCCCTTTTCAGATACTCCATATTCACATCTGTAATCTCTAGTTCTCCACGATTAGACGGCTGTATACCTGCTGCAATGCTCACCACATCATTGTCATAAATGTAAAGTCCGGGAACGGCATAATTCGATTTTGGTTTTAACGGCTTTTCTTCAATCCCCATCACATTTCCATCTCCGTCAAACTCCACCACCCCATACCGTTCGGGATCACGAACCAGGTAGCCGAAAATTCGCCCTCCTTTTTCCAGGCAAACGGCCCTTTTTAATGTGTCCGAAAGATTATGGCCGTAGAAAATATTATCCCCCAGGATAAGACAAACATGGTCATCTCCGATAAATGACTTGCCTATGACAAAAGCCTGGGCCAACCCCTCGGGTCTTGGCTGGACGGCATAGGAAAAGTTAAGCCCCAGTTTGGAACCGTCCTGAAACAGTCTTTCGAAATCAGGCAAATCTTGGGGAGTTGAGATGATAAGTATTTCCCTGATCCCGGCCAGCATTAAAACCGACAAGGGATAGTAGATCATGGGTTTATCATAAACAGGTAAAAGCTGCTTGCTGACCACACGGGTAATCGGGTAAAGCCGGCTTCCTGATCCGCCGGCCAAAATGATTCCTTTCATGATTTTCCTTTTTTTAGTAACTACCAACCATTTAGGCTGAAGCAATCTCACAGCCTTCAGCCATCGGTCTATTCTCCTGAGTAATTATTAGTTTGACATTGTCTCTCAGATGAAGCACAGGCGGTGGCAAGATAGGATATAAAGATGGAACCAGCCTAGTAAATTCCAAATCCTTTCAGGACTTCATAAATACCAAGCTTTTTAACTTTTAACCTTAAGAACTCTGAAATTGTCGGCTGATACGCCTTAACTTTGAGATACATATTTGCCTCGCTGGGAGTTTTATCGCCCTTTTTGTTGTTACACGGCTTGCATGCAGCCACACAATTTTCAAAATCTGTCTTGCCGCCTCTGGATCTTGGTATAATGTGATCAATGGTCAATTTGTCTTTTTTGGCGCTGCAATATGCACACTTAAAACCATCTCTTACCAGAACGTTTCTCTTGCTGAAAGGAACTCTCGTTCTATAAAGAGCCCTTATTAATTTGATCAGCTTCATTACCGCAGGAATTTTCATGGCAACGCCTTCAGCAGTTCTAACTATTCTATCAGAATACTTCAGGACTGTAATCTTACCTTTGGTCAGCAGACACATTGCTCTCTTCCAATCCACTACATTTAAAAATGTATAGTCTGCATTCAATAAAACGCACTGAGTCATGTTAAACCTCCGTGTACCAAGCCGTCAATTTCTCTTGCTGCTAAATTTGTTTAACCTCCCAATGATGAACTCGTAAAAAATATCACTGATACCCCAATTGAGCGAAAACTTATGCTGCTTTTTTAAATTCATTTTCGTTTAGAGTAGTACAAATGTTACGATAAAGTAATTCAGTTTCATTGTTCTTTGTCAATTCGATGACTTTTACA
>JAXHVO010000137.1 GCA_034189135.1 Thermodesulfobacteriota bacterium
TAAAAGAATAGCCGTTGGCGGTAAATAACACTTTGGGCTTGATCTGTCCGAATCTGTCCAGAACTCCTTTTATTCCGAAATCAGGAGAGCAGGAAGACCAGGTGGCACCCACGCTTGCGGCGGCCAGCATGGCAATGATGGATTCAGGCATGTTCGGCATAAAACCCACCACCCGGTCACCCGGTTTTACTGTTGCCTCTCTTAAAGACTTGGCCACACGGGCGACTTCATCGTAAAGCTCTTTATAGGTCATCTTGATGGAATCCTGGCTTTCTCCTTTGAAAATCAGGGCCACATGGTCATCCCGGTATCGAAGAAGATTTTCCGCAAAATTGAGCCTTGCACCGGCAAACCATTTGGCACCGGGCATTTTAGTTACATCATCAATGACCTGGCTATACGGCTTTGATGCCCTGATTTCGGTAAATTCCCACATTAAGGTCCAAAACTCCGGTATGTTTTCTATGGACCACCGGTACATCGGATCATAATTGGTAAAATCCTTACCGATTTTGTCATTCACAAAATTCATGAACCGGTACATGTTGGTACCCTTTACTCTTTCCTCCGAAGGCTTCCATAACTGTTTACCCATGATTCGCTCTCCTTGTTTGATTAAATTAATTAAAGACCTCAACCTTGTGCGTGGCTTTAACAACTGAAACAGCCCAAATCTATGTAAAAGGTTTGGGCTGTTATTGAATGAAACGGAAGACAATCCCATTAAAACGATCAGGCAGGTAAAAACAAAAGGGCTAGAAGGAAAAAGACTGCACCAATGAACATAACCGTCATACAATATCCCATAATCTGCCTGGCCTTTAACCCTGTCAGCCCCAGCAGTGCTAAGGCCCAGAAAGGCTGGAAGAGGTTGGTCCATTGATCTCCATAAGCCAGGGCCATGATGGCTTTAGGATAACCGACGCCCAATTCCTTCGCAGCTTCAACAATAACCGGTCCCTGAACAGCCCACTGCCCTCCTCCTGAGGGTACAAAGATATTCACCAGTGCCGCACTTATGAAAGTAAACAAAGGAAAGGTGTACTGGTTTGAAATGGCAACGAACCATCCGGCAATAACAACAATGAGGCCTGAAAATTTCATCATTCCCATGATTCCGGAGTAAAAGGGGAACTGAAGAATGATACCTGAGCAACTCTTCGTTCCTGCTGATATGGCTCGAACATAATTAATGGGTGTTTTATGGAGAACAATTCCAACAAAAAGAAAGGTAAAATTGACTATATTCAGGTTGAGTTTAAAACCTTTTGTATAAAAATACCAAATAATAATTACCAGCCCAATAACACCGATCAGCATGCTGATAATAATGCTATGTTCCAGTTTGCTCGCAAAGGTATCTCGGCGTTTTTTTTCAGATGCATCTTCTTTGTTTTCCTGCAGTAATTCGTCAACATTCGGAATTACCTTATCTATCTGGACCATTTTTTCAGAGTCTGAAGGACTCAGCAGTTTGAACAAAAACGGAAGACCGATAATAAGAAAAACAGCCACAACAATATTTAAGACGCTAAACAGCGTGTCTGACACGGGAATTATACCGATGTCCTTTACCAGAAAATGCCCCTTGGTTGCAACCAGCAGCGGCGCGGAACCTGAAAAACCGCCGTGCCAAACAGCAAGCCCGGCATATCCGGCTGCCCCTAAAAGCGGATAGTGCATAGGAAGCTTTTTTTCATAGCCGCGCAAAGCTACCTGCCTGGCCATTAGTGCGCCCACAATAATTCCAAGCCCCCAATTGATATAAGCGGCGATAATGGCAACAAACGCCACAAGGACTGCTGCACCGGAGCCGGTTTTAGGAATATCGGCGAGCATATCGATAAATTTCCGAATCACTTTTGTTGTAGCAAGGGCATAGCCCGTCACCAGGATCATACACATCTGCATTGAAAATTTAAGCAGCGTCCAGAATCCCTTGTGCCAGTATTTGGCCATGTCAAAGGGCCCATTGTCCGTAAAAATAATTCCCAAAATCAGTGTTAGAAATGTTAACAGAATAGCAAATAAAAACGGATCAGGCATGTACTTCTCGGCCCAGCGGGAAAAATAATCCCCCATTTTTCGAATCATAATAACCTCCTTTTTTTTGAAATTTTGGCCTGTCTTCGCATTCATTCATCCACTTGCTACTGATTGGAGCAAAAATCGGGCCAAAATTCTTTAAAAATAAACCGAGTAATTCAAGCGGTTTATAAAAATGACTGATGGAGGAAAACAGTCGGTCTGTATAAAAGATATACATACCGTTTAAAGTTTATACATTGGATTCAGGAATTCAAAGGTTTGCTTTTCTATACTGTTTCTTATAAATATATTTTTTTTTAAACGATGAAAAACTCGTATATAAGCTTCATCAACACTTTAACATCGAAAACCGCCACTTATCGCTTTCAAATGCAAACTTTGAATCTGCAAACAGATACGGCTTATCGGTTTTTTTCTATGTTGTATTTTTCAATTTTATACAGGAGCGCCTGACGGCTCATCTTCATTTTTCTCGCGGTTCGGGCCTTGTTCCATCCATTTCTTTTCAAAACTTTATTCAACACTTTTTTTTCGACTTCTTGAAGAATTTGTCGAAGCGATTTATCTTCAAAATAGAGAATCTCCACCTCTTGCCCGGAAAAAGATGTTGAATCAAGAAGAAGGTTTTCAGGCAGCAGGATTGCACCGCTGCCCAGCACCATGGCGCGTTCAATTGCATTTTCCAGTTCCCGAACATTGCCCGGCCAATCATATGCCATGAGAAGGCGCATGGCTTTCTGAGATATATGATTAAACCTTTTGTTCATTTCTTTATTATATTTATTAAGAAAATATTCTGTCAATAGGGGGATATCTTCCTTTCGTTCCCGAAGAGGAGGCAAATAAATTGAGACCACACTCAGCCGGTAAAACATGTCTTTTCGAAAATCTCCCAATTTGACAAGCTTCTTTAGATTCCTGTTCGTTGCAGCGATAATTCTCACATCAGATTTTATAGGATCAAGTCCTCCAAGTCGTTCAAATTCTTTTTCCTGTATTATTCGCAACAGTTTAACCTGAAGATTCGGGCTCATTTCGCTAATTTCATCCAGAAAAACACTCCCCCCGGATGCGTATTCAAATTTCCCCGTTTTCATTTCCCCCGCCCCTGTAAAAGCCCCCTTTTCATATCCAAAAATTTCACTTTCCAGCAGGTTTTCAGGAAGTGCACCACAGTTAACCTTAACGAATTTGTTATTTTTTCGTTGGCTGTTGTAATGAATCGCCCTAGCAATCAGTTCTTTTCCGGTACCGCTTTCTCCATGAATCAGCACATTTGAATAGCTGTCCGCAACTCTACCAATAATCTTGTATACCTCTTTCATTTTATCTGACTTACCGATAATGTTGCTAATGGAAAATTCATTTTGTATTTCATGCCTGAGATCTCTTACTTCTTCGGTTAATTTTTGTATTTCCAGCGCTCTTTTAACGGTCACCTTGATTTCCGAAATATCAAATGGCTTGGAAATATAATTATAAGCCCCCATTTTCATCGCTTCTACCGCCGTGTCTATACTGACAAAAGCAGTCATCATAATCACGGTGACTTTGGGATAATTCTCCCGGATAATATGAAAGGCCTCTATTCCATCCATGCCTGGCATACGGATATCCATCAGTACCAGATCAATGGGGAGCTCTACCAACATATCCAGTGCCTTTTGGGCGCTCTCGGCGACATTCACATTGTACCTTTCTTTTGTTAAAACCTCAAAAAGAAGCTTTCTCACATTCTCTTCATCATCAACAACAAGTATTCGTTTATTATGCATCAGCCCAATCACGTCCTCTTTTTAAAATTAACCTGCCGTTAAATACAATAATACACTGTAAATGTTGTTCCCAGTCCGGGCCGGCTTTCCACCTCAATATGCCCGCCATGCATTTCTACAATTTTTTGGACCACCGCCAGCCCCAGACCGGTTCCTCTTTCTTTTGTTGTAAAAAATGGATCGAAAATCCTTTTGATATTTTTTTCTTCGATTCCCATGCCGGTATCATGGATTATCACTTTTACGAATTTTCCGTTTTTGCTCATGGCCGTCTCAATGGTAATTTCCCCTTCGGCTTCAATCGCCTGTGTGCTGTTTATGACCAAATTTAAAAATACCTGTTTAACCTGTTCTTCATCTATAGGAATAATCGGCAGATCATAATTATACTTTTTCTTAATGTGAATCTTCGGCTTAATCGCCTCGAAGTTCAGGAGCAAAAGAGTATTGTCCATCACCTTATTAATGTCCGTTACCACCCGTTGGAGACTGGAAGATCCTGCATAATCCAAAAGCTCATTAATAATCTTATTTAACCGGTCTACCTCCTTTACCACAATCTGAATATATTCTAATTTTCTGTCATTCTCTTCAAGATCTTCACCAATCAACTGGACAAAGCCCTTAACGGAAGTCAAAGGATTTCGGATTTCATGGGCAACCCCGGCAGCCATTTCTCCAATAGCTGCCAACCTCTGTGCCCTTTGTAGCTGATCCTCCAGCTTCTTCCTTTTGGTCAGAGAAAAAGCCATCTCATTAATCGCAGAAACAATTTCACCTACCTCTCCTTTCATGGGAGAAATGCGGTATTTAAAATCCTTCTGGATTCTATTTAAACCGTTTTTAATGACATTCACTCTGGATGCCAGGTAACTTGAAACAAGTGCTGTACCAGTGGTGGAGACCGTCAATGAGACAGCTAAAACAATCGCCGTTATCAGAAACAAATCGAAAATTTTTGAATCGATCAGTTTTTTTTCAATTCCCAAATGAATGCTTCCCACTATTTCGTCCGTTTTGATAATCGGAACGATTAATTCATAATATTCGGCCACAGAAACCGTTTGTTTGGAAAAAGCATTACCGGATAGAAAATCAGTGTAAATATTCGCCTTCAGTTTTTGGCCCGCCATTTTTTCATCGCTGTGAAACAGTACGGTATTTTCTTTATCAGCGATAAAACAGTAACTCACCCCGTCGGTACTTTCTACGACACCACTGATATAGGTGCTCATCCAGGATAAGCATTTTAAGGGAAAGACTTGCAGATTTTTATTTACGACTCTTCTGACATTATTAACCACAGCAAATGATTTTTCCTCCAGTAATTCTTTATAACTTGAATGAACTGATTTTAATAAGATGATGTTTGAAGCGGAAATAGTAAGAATTGCAAAAATCAATGCCGGTACGGTTGCTGCAAAAATTTTTATTTTAAGATGGCTTGTCTTTTTCATCGGCAGTTTACGGCTTCATTTTTCCCTGAGTTAAAATTTCGGCATGAAGTGCATTATTAACACGGCATTTATTGCTATCGCACCACCCTGTTAGCCGTATCTATCAAACCTGGATCGAACTCAACTCCCAACTCCTTTGCCTTTTTCAA
>JAXHVO010000138.1 GCA_034189135.1 Thermodesulfobacteriota bacterium
AAAGTCATCGAATTGACAAAGAACAATGAAACTGAATTACTTTATCGTAACATTTGTACTACTCTAAACGAAAATGAATTTAAAAAAGCAGCATAAGTTTTCGCTCAATTGGGGTTATACTAAAAATGAATTATTCAGAAGTACTAAAGCAACTAAAAAAATTATCTAATCCTGAAATCGCCAAGGCAAAACGTAACCGTGGTAGTTTAGCAAAAAATGCCTACGGGATAATGGTAAAAGATTTAAAAATATTGGCAAAGGGGATTGGCACAAATCACTTCCTTGCACTAAATCTATTTAAATCAGGCATCCATGAAGCAAAAAAACTTGCCAGCATGATCGACGAACCGGCAAAAGTAACGGAATTCCAAATGGAGGCATGGGTGAAAAAATTTGATTCTTGGGACATTTGCGATTGCTGTTGTAGTTCTTTATTTGTAAAAACACCTTTTGCATGCAAAAAAATCTTTGAATGGTGTAACCGCAAAAGAGAATACGAAAAAAGAGCAGCCTTCTCTTTAATGGCACACCTTGTTTTTCATGATAAAATAAGCAGTGATAACAAATTTGAAAGATTTTTCCCTATCATCAAACAAGAATCGACTGATGAAAGGAATTTTGTTAAAAAAGCCGTAAATTGGGCATTACGTCAAATAGGCAAAAGGAATATCAATCTAAACAAAAAAGCGATAGCAACAGCAGAGGAAATCAAACGACTAAACTCAAAAAGTGCTCAATGGATCGCTAATAATGCATTAAACGAATTAACGAAAGAAAAAATAAATATTTTGGGATATCCTAGGAATTAAAAAGTATAATAACTCCTTCCACCGGACCAAACCCACGGCTTGGCCGGTGAAGACGAATGATAGTTAGCCCCGATAAAGAGTCCAAATCATATTTTGATATAATTGTTTATGGAAAATCACGGTACCTCCTTTTAGGATTTTTAAAATCGCTTTTCATGTAATTATGGGAATTCAGATCATGAATTATGAAAAAAAAGTAAAAAAGCTGATGGATGGTTATGTTGGGGTAAAATTTAAATCACTTCAACGTTCAAAAGAGCTTCCAATTAACGTGAATGATTATTATATTCAGTTCAAACAAAACTGTGATCGCCTTAAAAATTATAACATGACACCTGAAAATGGTGGTAACGTAAGTATACGACATGAAAATGGTTTTATTATATCAGCTTCAGGTGCTAACTTAGGGATCATAGAAAAAGAAGAGCTGATTTTTGTTGAACAATGTGATGTTGGAGATGAGTTTGTCGTCTATCATGGGGAAATCAAACCCTCTTCCGAGTCAATCATGCATTGGCTTATTTATAAAAATTATATGGAAACCAAAGCCATTATTCATGCCCACGATGAATTTGCCACCCGAACGGAATTACTGTCAGGAGAGATTGAAGAATCAGAACATGAAGAACCGTATGGCACTGTTGAACTTGCTAACATGGCTATCTGCACGTTTAAAAAAGCAAAACGAATAATTGTTTTGAAAAATCACGGATATGTGGCAATAGGACCGGATATCCATTCTGCCTGTGATATAGTTATTGATACCCACTTGCATCTACTTGGTAAGCAAAAGAACCGCTAACACAGAGCCACAACCAAGGAGGCAGGCCATGAACACTGTGAAATTTATTGGTATGGATGTCCACAAAAAAACAATCACCATTGCCATCGCTGATGAAGGTCGTCAAAAAGAACCCAGGATTTTTGGCACCGTATCTTACTTCATTGGGGAATTTTGCTGTTATTTGATACATCTGTAAACAGAATTCGTATGACGCTCACCAGACATTCAACACCCTGTAATTCTTTAGTATTTCACTCGAACCCTTGAATCCTTGGCCCCTTGTTGGAGCGTAGCGTAAATCCGCCTTTGGAGGGAGCCCTCTGGAACCACACCGACTAATTTGAAGATGATTCACCTGCCTTGTCTGAATTAACTACAACTAATCGGGAGATGACCCTCAGAAAAAACTTAACCTGACCAGCCTCAAAACCTACCTTATGTCCATGAATTAATGCCAGTTTAAACCCGGCAATTAAATGGTTTATTTTTGGTATTCCCTTTTTCTCAATATTTTTATATTTAACCTACATCGTTTAATGTGTTTGTGCCGGTAGTGCCAAGAGCCTTACCGGCACAACAATTTGAATCACACTTGTTTTTAGAAAGCTGAAAAGTACGTTATTGTTTAAAAGGAAGGTGAAATGGAAAGAAAGAAGGTTCTTTTTGTCTGTGCACGTCATGGGGCACGGAGCCGAATGGCAGAAGCGATTGTCAAAAAGATCGCTTTTGGAAGAATTGAAGCTTACAGTTCCTGCTTCGACCCATGGAAAATCAGTCAGCTGACGATAGATGTAATGCGGGAAATGGGCATTGAACTTCCTGCAGAATCACCGAAGCCTATCTATAAACGATACAAAGAAAGAGATATTTTCGACTACGTTATTTTTCTTTGCTATAATGTCTCAAAGGAGCAGTGCCCTCTATTCAAAAGAACTATTGACATACTTTTCGCGAGAAAGGCTAAAACGGTCATCTGGTCAATTCCGGATTCTACAAAGCTCAGTGGTCCGGAAGAAAAAAGAAAGGTAGGTGCCAGGAAAATTAGAGATAAAATAAAATCAAAGGTTGTCTCATTTCTTTCACAAATTGGCATTGGCGCTATGGCTGCATAACAACAAGTTGCAGTGGGTTAGCGAAACCACATCTAATGCTCGGCTGAAAGGAGGTAAGCATTCCAATCTCCATAGATTATGACAGTAAACGTAACGTTATTTTTTCAAAAGCCAAAGGTGTGATTAAACTTGATGATATCATTTCGTACTTTTCGGCTGCTGCCGCCTTTAATTTAAAAAAAAGATACCGCGTTTTTGCCGACTATTCTGATGTTACTATTGAGCTAAGCAATGACGATATTTATGAGATGGTACAACGACGAAAGTTGCTTCTGGATACAAATGAAAGAATCAGGATAGCCATTTATTGCAAGGAAAATTATGTGTTTGGCCTGGGAAGAATGTATGGGGCCTTACTCGGTGAGGATAAATACAATGTGATGGTTTTTCGCAGCCAGGAAGAAGCTAAGGTTTGGCTTGGGATTTGAATGATTATGTAACCAGCCAAATAAACAGCCCTTCGCAGAAGACGGCTATTCGCTGAGGATGAAAAGCGACGTTATTTTTTCACAATCTTCTGCAGCTGATGAGGTCCGAAATAGATCGCGCCGATGGTGGATACCAAAAACATGATCTTGCCGGCCAGGGCCAGTAAAAATCCGGCACATTCCGCATCGAACCGATAAACTACGGCGGCGGCCGGGAGAAAAAAGAAAAAACACCTGAAAGGTCATCTTGGCCAGGATGCGCCTGGCCCTGGACTGCTCGGTGTTTTTTTGCGAAATAATGGCTACTTTCTCCAAAACTTTTGCAAAGCCAGGGCCAACTTTTCCCGACTCTGCACTTTAACGAGATCCCATTCCCCGGGGAGGTGAGATCGATAGCGGTGAGTTCCATAGCGCTGATCAATTAACAGAACGACTCCCCGATCGGTTTCTGTACGAATCACGCGGCCTGCGGCTTGCAGCACCCGGTTGATGCCCGGATACTGGTAGGCATACTCGAAGCCGGCATTATGATGATCGGCAAAATAGTTGCGAATCAATTCATTTTCCGGTGAGATCCCGGGAAGGCCGACACCAACCACCACGGCCCCGGACAGTCTTTCGCCCACCAGATCAATGCCTTCACCAAATATGCCGCCCATGACGGCAAAACCGACCAGGGTTTGACGGTTTTCCCTGCTAAAGCGGTTAATAAATGCTTCTCTTTGGTTTTCACTCATACCAGGAACCTGAATGATCACCTCAACCTCCGGGCAATCGGATTGAAAAGCTTCCAATACCATCATCATATAGTCATATGACGGAAAGAAAACCAGGTAGTTGCCTGTTTTTTGACTGACAAGGGTGCGGATGACCTGCGACACCTGTTTCTTGGTGGTATCCCGATCTCGATAGAGAGTGGATATCCTGTCGCAAACCAAAGCGTTGAGATTTTCCCCGGGAAATGGCGAAGGCAAAATTAAGCCGGTGGCACCTGCATCACAGCCCAGGATCTTTTTGAAATAATCCATGGGGGTCATGGTGGCCGAGAAAAAGATGGCTGCCTTGCAGCGCGTCAAGGCGTTGCCCAATTGGACAGATGGATCGATACAAAACAATTTGAGTTTGACATCTTTTTTTATTTTTTCCAAACAGGTGACATAGCTGTCGCCGTAATGTTCCGCCACCCTCATAAAACCGGATACGGTAAAAAACAGATCCAGCAATTCTTCGCGAAAGGGTGTTTTTATATTGAGCGACAGCCACCGCTCAGTCATTTTCAAAAAACCGCGCAGCAGGGGAAACAGATCTTCCGGGGCCTCTTTTTGGTGGTATGCCGGTGCGGATTGGTCACATTTTTTCCTGGCCTTGATCATCCAGGAATTGATTTTTCCCAGGCTTTTGTAAATGGGAGGGAGCTCTTTGCGTATGGCACGCTTGACATCCAGACACGGCTGTTTAAAGATCTCGGCTGAAAACATTTCCCGCGAGCGGTCCACCAGATTATGCGCCTCATCTATTAAAAAGGTGTATTCACCACTTTGTTCCAGGAAAAAGCGGCGCAAATAAACCCGCGGATCAAATGCATAATTATAGTCGCAGATAATGCAATCGGCCCACAGCGACAGTTCAAGGGAAAATTCAAAGGGGCACACCCGGTGGTCACGGGCCACCTGCTCTATGGCAATGCGGGTGAAAGCATCCTGGTGGAACATGGCATTAATAGCTTCATTGACCCGGTCAAAATGTCCCCGGGCAAATTCACATTCCTCCGGACTGCAGGCGCTGTCCGGTTTAAAACAGATTTTATCCTTGGCAGTGAGGGTCAGAGACTTAAGCCTAATGCGGGCATGGCGCAGCTCATCTATGGCATGTTCCGCTGTAAAGCGACCGGTGGTTCTGGCCGTCAGGTAAAATATTTTTGCGGTCAGGCCCTCACCCATGGCTTTAACTGCGGGGAAAATGGCCGCCATGGTTTTGCCGATGCCGGTGGCGGCCTGAATCAACTCCTGACCATTATGTTTAATGGTTCGATAAACATCCACCGCCATTTTACGCTGGCCCGGGCGATAGTGGGCAAAGGGAAATTGAAGCTCGCCAATAGATTTATCACGCAAAGTCTCCCAGCGAACAAGGGTTTCCGCCCATTGCAGGTAAACGGTCACCAGGTGCCGGAAAAAGACCTCAAGTTCCGCCAGTGTAAAGTGTTTTTTGACATGGTGGATTTCGCCGGTATCCACCTGGAAATAGGTCAGCTGCGTGTCGATTTCATTCAGGTCATGGTCCAGCGCATAAAAATAGGCATAGGTTTTTAGCTGACCCCAGTGAATGGGATTCTCATGGCTTTTAACATAATCCAGGGTTCGGGTGGTGGTTTTTATTTCTTCAATCAACGCACCATCGGATTCTTGATAGATCCCGTCGATTCTGCCGCCGATGGTTAACTTGAATAAATCGGTTTCGATTTGATGGGAGACCGCCACCTCGCAACGATAGTTTTCCGGACGCGATTGCTGGATTTTCTGATGGATTCGAATGGCATCCAGCGGTCGGGTGGAGGATAAAAATTCAAATGATAAGTCTCCCGAGCGCAGCACATGAGTCACCAGATCCCGAACCGCTATTTTGAGTGTTTTTTTCAAATCAAGTGATAATTGGGCGTATAAAAAATCAGTGACGTGTTGTTCATATTCACCGAGATGAATGATTTATTGTGTTCGTATGCGATTTTAAACCGAGTTATTTTTAACAAAACCGGTTTGACAGCTGCCGGAAAGAAAGAGGAAATGTCAAACTGAGTCCACACCTTTTCCGGTTACTGCTGGTAATTTCAGCGATGAGACCTTTGCAAAACGGCACTTTTTGTCCGATTTCTGCATCCCCGATGAGCGGGATCTACGCTTCGCTTCGACAGGCTCAAATTTCAATCCTTGAAATATTCAATATATTCATGTGGTTGAAATTTTCGCCTTTCTTGAACTCGAACAGATAAGCGTAGACTTCGAAAATTACCATTTTTCAAAGGTCTCGCGATTTACATATCCCGGCTTCCAGCAAAATCCTTAAGCAGGCTTGACACGCCAGGCCCTCTTTGCCATAATTGGCTGAAATAAAAACAAGTTCATTTGATTAGAGGCTTAACATGAAAAAGCATATTTTAGCAATCATTGGTTTATGGATAGTGCTTGCGCTGATTATGTGCTGTGCAGCAACAGGTGAAAAAAAGGATGCCGGAGAGGCGGATAAACCTCAGGTCCCGGAAGAAAAACAGGATCTCACCCTTGCCGGGCAGGTGGTGAGAGACCTTGCGGAAAAGGGAAATCTTGGAATTAGCAGGAAAGTGGCGGTGGTTCCTCTAAAAAATCTGGGGCAGGCATCAAAAGATGATGCCGAACTGATGGTGGAAGAACTGACCAACGCCATGATCAATGAAAAAGTCTTTACCGTGGTGGAACGCAGTCAATTGGGAAACGTTCTAAATGAAATAAAATTGTCGGCCACCGGCGTTTTATCAGATGATGCGGCACAAAAATTCGGCAGCATCTCCAATGTTGAACTTTTACTGATTGGCACCTACTGTGTGGATAAGGGAAAAGAAAAACTTTCAGTTCGCCTGGTCCAGGTAAAAGACGGGGTGGCTCTATCGACTGCAACCGCATCTGCCCCGATATCCGTTGATACGTCCGCTTCGATGTTAGCATCCAAAGCGGTTGGACCGGAAAAAACGACGGCGAAAGCACCAAAAAAATTCCCCGAGAAGCAAAACTGGAATAAAGTGATTCAACGATCTATAGTTGCACTTAAAAAAAATCCCCGTGATGCCAGGGCGCGTATTCATCTTGGAATCGCTTATTATAAGACCGGCCGGATAAAAAATGCACGCGAGCAGAAAAAAATTGTGGGCAGACTTTTGCGAGACCGACCGGCATTAAGAAGAAAATTACAACAAGAACTCAGAGTGCTGTTGGCTTTTGAAGAACAACATGACCCGCGCCGGCCCCGGAGACGCCCGGTCCCGAGAAAATATTAGCTGTAAAGATGAGCGGTTCTTTTATTGATTCTTTATTTAAGTTTGTATTGGAGCGGACTGTTTTATTTTCTCTTCATAAACCGAGAGCAGAAAAATGGTGGCCAAAGGCTGAGTAAAAAGCGATCCAATAAAAACAGCACTTCCGGCAGCAGAAATACCTAGAAACAAGATTAGAACCACGATCTGATCAATGAATACACCATGGGTAATCATTTTATAGCTTTCCTGTATTGCTTCGAATAGCCCCAGCTCCTTGTCTGTCATCAGGGGCAGCATGTAAAGACAGCAGAATGATACGGCCAGTGAGATAACTATTCCCGGCAGAACCAGCAGCATGAATCCGATCATGGTGGCAATAAAAACCAGAGCTGAAAATCCTAACAAGGGCAAAAAGAGCTTCATGTGAGAAAATAAATCCTGTATCTTCGGCTCACGGCCATCTCTGACTGTTAAGAGCATAGAATGCATATAGCCGGCCAACGTCACCGGTGCCAGAATGCCGATAGTAAAAAACCATAAAAGAAACATGACCAGCGTCATAAAAATAAGGGGTGCAATGAACTTCAGCGTCAGATCCCATGCCGTTTCAAGATGATATTTAAAATTCATGATTTCTCCTTCAATCAACTATTAAAAGATGAAATTATTTTTGCGTCTGAACCTACTTGCATGAGTCCAAAAGAAAGTGAATTGGTAAAAAGTCGCGGAGTAATCACCGGAAGGCATCGTTTCAAGAGTCATGTACCAGGCGTATTGATTTTTCAGGGACGAAAGATTATGCATATGGCATGATGAGTTTCCGGGAACCTTACCCACGCAGCAGATAAGGCTTTTTACGACGCCGTTGAAGTATATTCAGATTATGTTTTTAATGTCAACAAAAAGGTCTCACCCAGTTAACTTAACAACCTGATTTATTATAACTTATTGATATGCGGGGCAAATAAACCAATCTTGTTAGCCCCATGGGGCGATGAATAAAAGGCGGTGCGTGACATACCGAATTGGTAAGAAACCACAGGGGACAGATGATGGAAAATGAAAATGTATTTAAACAAACCTATGAAAATTATTTGGCACAGGTTGGCGGAATAGATTTTAATTCCGTAAAACAAAAGCTGGGGGTAGAAGTGGAAAATAATGAGATGGCCATCCCGTTATTCGGCCAACCCCATAAAGTTTCTGCAGCCGGTATTTTCGATTCAGGTGGAAAACAGCCAACGCTCGATATGTGTGTGATACTCTGCAAATATATTCTTCTTTGCCCGCGGATTGATCCTAAAAGTAGCGATTGGGTATCATTCAGAGATCTTAAAGATTCAGGTCCGTTAACCAGTTATTTTGCCAATGATGTAGAGCGGGCAATCGCTGATAATTTTAGTGGAAGAATACCTGATCTGAAAAATGCCGGCAGGGCACTGAAAGGATACGCACCGGATATTGATGTTTCCTGCGATCTGGGTATGCAATTTTATGCCCTCCCGAAGATTCCGGTGGTGATGCTTTTTTACGATGCCGACGATGAGTTTCCCGCAACATGCTCTGTACTTTTTGAAAGGCGGACAGAAAATTATTTGGATCCGGAATGCCTGGCAATGGTCGGGAGGTGTCTTTTTACTTATCTGAACGATGCGACACAGTAACGGTCAGGGGATAATTCCGCCCACGGTTTCTTGTTATATACTCAGGCAGTTTCCTCATTTAAAACGAAACATATTTTTTAGAATTACTATCAAATTGGGCGGTAAAGGCTGATATAGCGTTAATGGTGACCTTTACACTCCGGACAGCGACGGTAATGGAGGGCGTTTGAATTGAAAAACTCATTATCGCACCATGATACCATCAGCCGTAGGTTAAAGGAGTTGGTTCGGTTGGCCTACCGATCAGGTGCAAGCGGTGCTGCGGTTATTTCCCCAGCTGACATTGTGGTTGAGGATGGTTTGGCGAATCTGTGCCGGGAAGGCCGATGTGAAGGTTACGGATTGTCAACCAGCTGCCCACCTTACGTTTCAGGCCCATCCGGGTTCCGGAAATTGCTGAAAAGTTATGAATATGCGATCGTGGTTAAGATCGATGTCCCCCTGGAGATCCTGCTTTCCGGTGAACGGCACGATATCATGAAACTGCTTCATGAAATGGTTGCCGATATCGAACAGAAAGCCGTTCACACAGGGTACCCCGGTTCAAAAGCATTTGCCGGCGGTTCCTGTAAAAAAATCTTTTGTCATGACTATGAAGGCTGCAGTGTGCTGATGGGAAACGGCGAGTGCCGGAACCCCCGGCATGCCCGCCCATCCATGTCCGGTTTCGGTATCAACGTGTCCAAGCTGATGCAGTCGGCCGGTTGGACGATGAGCAGGTATAATGATTCAACTCACTCCGATACAGGCTCAACCGCACCGATTTGCGGACTGATTCTGATTGGCTAAACTATTTTTCAACGATGCCAAACAAATTTTAAAGCGGTCTAAGGGTCAGGGTATCCTTTGTATGTTCTGTTATGGCTTTGTCACTGAACCACCAGTAAACCTTGTTGCCGTTCATGAAAGATTCGACCTGGTCTGTGGTATGAGGATCGAACTGTCGCCCGGTGACGCCCCCGGGTAAAGCAGCCAGGATTTTATCAGTATCAGCCAAATCAGCGACCATCCTGAGAGAAGCGGAAACGGTAATTTTAAAGGGCTGGTTGAAATGGTAGAGCCCGCGGTAGAGGGTTTCTCCTGATCCGAACGACGGATGGGAACCACCACCCAGCCATTGCTTACCGGCGCCTGACCTGCGGATAGGGCTTACAAGTTCATGTATATGCACCTTTCCCCATATCCATTTGGCAGGATCTTCCCCCAAAATAGGGCTTAATTTCTTAGCCGCATTTACTGCTGCCTGATAAAAAATGTCATCAGAGGTTTCCTTTTTATCTTTTGTGTTTACCATGTCAAACCATGAAGACTTTCCTTCAAGCACCATTTTCTGAAGCCGTTCCTCCCAAAAGTACCAGTTATTCAGCATGGTTTGAGCAAGTTTTTCACCCAGTTCGTCGGAAAAAACAAGCAAGGCAAACTCTCGGTACACCGATTGGAATACGGTTGGCGCGGCTTTTTCCGGATGGTCGATAAAATCCCAGGCAGACAGGATACTTCCCATATTCTTTGTATCCTCATGAGTTAAAAGAGCCTTGGCCATTACCGGAGCAATTTTCCCGGCCATGAGATTGACCGCATCCCGCTGGAACCTCCAGTGATCATCCGCCGATTTTTTGCCCGGCGCATCCATCAGTTCGATCAAGCGTCGATACCGATAGGAAGGTGAAGCATGGGTGGTATAGTAATAGGGAAAGTTCCGTTTAACCGTCATGTGGTTGCAGGTGCCGACCCAGCCGCGTGACGGGTTAAGGGCGTGGGGCATATCGTTGAAGGGTATCCAACCGGTCCAGTTGTCTTTATCATCTTTAACCACATAGGGGACTAGGCTTTCACCCTGAGTGCGAATGGGCAGCCTGCCTGTGGTTTGCCAGCCGAAGTTACCACTAGAATCAGCAAAAACAAAGTTCAAGGCGATCTGGTTAACATCTTTAAGGACTTGGCGAAGTTCCCTAACTGTCCGGCATTGCAAAAATTGCTCAAACCCAATGGAGCGCCCCATGGATTCAACACTGGACCACCGCAGAGATATCACCTTGTCGGTTTTCAAACCCGGCATTACTCCTGAAATAATCGGGCCCCGATGGGTGAGGCGTATTTTGATCTTTTCTTCCCGGAAACCGTCAGGTGTAGCTTTGTCTTTGATTTTCAGTGTCTCTTCAATCACCTCAAACGGTATGGATCGGTTTCCTTCGAGGTAGTTGTTTTGATTATTCGGGTCCACTGTTTCAACATAAAGATCCTGCGTGTCGCCGTAGGCATTGGTCACTCCCACGGCCACATGATCGGTTCGGCCGATTACCATCCCGCCAATGCCGGCAATGGTTGCCCCCACGGCGCGCATATCAGGGGTAATCAATCCGCAGGGATACCACGGGCCCGGCAGAATGTTGGCGTTCAGGTGAGGGTCGTTTGCCACAATGGGTTTACCAGCGGGTGACATATCGCCGCCGGTTGCCCAGTTGTTGCTGCCGATTTCCAATGGGCCATCGGCTAAAAAAGAAAGAAGATTTTGCTTAAACGCCATATCCAGCTGAGCGGCCTGAAAAGATGGACGGGTGATATTCGCAGTTGCCGGGAGTTCATCATCAGGGTTTATGGTGATGGGAAAAATTTGAGCTGCTCTGGCCGCTCCCAGCTTTTCGACCAGCATTTGGGCAATGATTTCAGTATCGATATTGGCAGCGCTACCCCAGCCCATGTAGTACAAAATAGTCAGTGGATCGGCGATGTTCCACGGTTCCGGCTTTATGCCGGCAAGTTTGAATTCCAGGTGAATGTTTTTGGGTCGGGTTTTGATGAACTCGTTGATGCCGTCCACGTATTTTTGCAGATATGTTCGCGTTTTATCATTGAGGACTTTGGTGTGTTTTTTCGCATTGCGATAAAAACCGAGTGTCCTCATCCTGATATCCAGACTCTTGGCGTTCTCTCCGGCCAACTCCGATATTCGGCCGGAGGAAAAAAGCCGGGTCAGTTCCATTTGAAACAGCCGGTCCTGTGCGGTAACAAACCCCTGAGCCAGAAAAAGATCTTCCGTATTCCGGGCATAAATATAGGCCATGCCTTTTTCATCGCGTTTCACCTTTACAGGAGCCGACAATCCCGAAAGGGTCAGGTCTCCGTTTCTGGTATATCTGTTCAACGGAGAAGCACCGAATGGGTTGATGATGATAACAACGGCACCAATGATCACCATAAATAGAATGATAACCAGGGCGAAAAATCTTTTTAACCACTTCATGTCTATTCTCCTTTGGGGTCAGGTTAATTCGACTGACACAGATTGCTTTGCCGTTTAAAGTCCGGCATCTTCGAATTCAATTCGAATATAACTCACTTACCTTTTACCCGTCGTTTAAAATGTTAACCAACTCGTTTACCTGCAGATTAATCAGGCGCTGAATTGGTTTTAACAAAGCTAAATTTGAATCCATCCGGCATTTTAATGGTTAAACAGCTTTCTTTAAATTCGACCAGGCATTGGATGGCCTCTTTTTCCTTCGGGCTGGTGAAAACCAGGTGTTGCCCGTTCACATGATAAGTGCCGGAAACATGTGTATCCTCCCAGCTGAAAATAAAATGACCGTTATGCTGAAAGAGGAGTACCACGCTTCCAGGCTTGGTAATCGGCGGGTGGTTCTTGAAAATAGGGTCATTGGGATATGTGATGATGGTGCTGCGCCAGTTGCCGGCAAGTGTTTGGGCGTTAATGGGTGAATGCTCAGAAACACCGGCAAAATGGCATCCGGTTACTAAGATTATGAGATAGATAAAGGTTATGCTGCCTATTGTTTTTGTCATCAGGTCTCAGTTTGTTGTTTAAGATCGTTTAATACATCAGCATATAGTTAATCGGGCACGGAGTGTCAAGCGGGAAACCGGTCTTGCCGGTTCAGAATTTGCGCTTTAAACCATGGCCATTCCTTTAAATGTCTGCCTCTGATGAAATGATTGTTTTGACAACCCCGGGGTAAATCGGATATAGGGTCAAACTGCCTGACAAAGACGAAACGAAAGATTGCGATATTCAATCACACTACATTTGAGGAAAGAGAGGAAAAATGGGCAAGATTGATGATAAATATCTTTTGCCGACCGCTATGATCGACAGCGATAGCCCGCTTATTATTGAACATGCTGAAAAAATAATTGATACTGCAGCAAGCCCGGCGGTTGAAAAGGCGGTAAAACTCTACTATGCGGTCAGAGACGGGATCTGGTATGATCCCTATTATCCGTTTTACCGTCCCGAGCACTACCGGGCAAGTAATGTGTTAAAAAGCGGAAGGGGGTATTGTGTGAGCAAGGCATCCCTTCTCTGTGCTTTGGGAAGAGCGTGCGGAGTTCCGTCACGCATCGGCTTTGCCACCGTGAGAAATCACCTGGCCACCAGGCAACTGATAGAGTTTTTAGGTACGGATCTGTTTGTCTATCACGGATTCACCGAATTTTATCTGGACGGAACATGGGTTAAAGCCACACCTGCCTTTAATATCGAACTCTGCCGAAGGCATAAGGTTGTCCCCCTTGAATTTAACGGCCGGGAGGACTCTATTTTCCAGCCATTCAGCCTGGAGAAAAAACAGTTTATGGAATACCTGGAGAATCACGGTAGTTACGCAGATATTCCGCTTGATGATATTTTGTCTGCATGGAAAGGGACCTATGGAGAAGAAAGGGTCAGGAAGTGGATCGAGGCTTTCGAACAGTCAGGAGGAATATCGCCCCGCGATTTTAGCCGGGAGGATGTGCTTTAATTGAGGGATCGGGGAGCTTTTCTATCTCTACTCAACTCGCCCGGGGAAGCGCCCCTTTGGCCGTACAAGCCTTAACAAATGAGTACAGCACTCTGTACACGCCCCCTATCTTTTGCGTTAAATCAATGCAGGCAGCTACGATCATTGCCGCCGTGGGAATCTGTTTATGGGGCTGGTTCAAATCCAATCTCAGTCCGCCTAATCGGACCGTACGTCTGTTCCTCGATATTATTGTTAATGCTTGTACGGCCAAAAGGGGCGCTTCCCCGGGTGAGCTGATAACAATTATTAAAGCCCAATGGGTTTACAAAAAAGGCCATTAATAAGAAACTCCCCGATCCCTCACTTTAATTGAGTGATAAAGATTTGCCACATGCGGTTTAAGGCGATCTTTAATGACTGTGACTTCCGGGGCTGCTGGATTATATGCATTTGCAATGGATAAAGACAGGTCGTATAGCTGTGACTCCGGTAAAGCTGACAGGTAATCTAGGAAAAAATCAGCCTGGGGCGAAGGAATTAAACGACTTTGTGGTTTTAATGTCAGTGCCTGATAAAACCCCTTAAGGGTTTCTTCAACCGCGCAATCATCAGACCATACAATATCTCCGACTCCGTCTAATCTGTCAAGGCGCATCCTGATGGACAGATTTAAAAAAAATACCAGCATACCATCAATGATGAACTTTAAATCTTTGTATTTTCCATCAGTGATATGGTGAGTGTCAAATAATGGCGCATATTGACGGACAGTAATGAGTTTCAGGTCCATCCCGTCTGGTTTAATTTTTATAACAAAATCTCCTGCGGCATGGTGCCAGGGAAATATTTGATTGAAGGTCTCCAGGTCGTAATATAAAGTCAGAATCATGGCAGCCCGCCGGTAAAGGGTTCTTGTCTGATTTTTTGAAAGAAAAATGCCGCTGTTTGCAGGGTCCCATACCCGTATTCTTTTGCCTGAACCAGTCGGTCCAGGCGAGAGGTGAAATTCGTTGTATCCTTCAAACCATTGCCCTAAAAACATACTTACGTTAAGATTGTTGTCCAGGCAGATTTCATCTTTGCCGTAAACATCGGGGATGTATGAATGCTGAAATTTGCGGCCCAATTTTCGCAATAGTTCATATTCTCTGGCAATACATCTTCTTCCTGTTGCAGAAACAGCCACATTCAATACAAAGGAAAACTTATTTCTTCCCACAATCGTTTCGATCCGTGCAGGATGATAAAATTCTCCGTGCTTTTCCTGAAAGATATTCACCCTGCTAATATCTGAAAGTTTTAGGGATTGATTGCTGATTTGCGATACAGCGCTTAAGATTATATGACAATCGTTTGCCGAAAGGAAAGATTGGGCTGCTGTAAAATAATCCCCATGGCAAAAATGAATGCCGGAAGACCCTTTGGGCTGTTTCCGGCTCACAGGTATTGATGATTTCCAGAGATTGCTGTTTTTTTGAACCTGATTTTTTATGTTGGAGAGGAAATAATTAAATGGCGGCTGGTTCGGCATGGCATTATTATTTTATTAACTCAAGTTTTGCACCCCTTAACAACGGTGGAGCCGGAATTGTTAAAGCGCCGATTGATGTTAAGGGTGTGAATCGAGACAGTTATATTATTTTCTTCCAGGGGATATGAATTGAATCAGTTGCAGCGCGTCCGGATATTTGGGATACAGTCTATCCGTTGCTAAACAATATAAAAGGGACGGTCTATCCCAACTATCCGGACACTGCGAAAAGGGGTAATAGATGACCCACATATCCCCTTACAGAAAAAAATATAACCGTTTCGATTCACATCTGATTTTATATGTTACGTGCCGTCAGGGCATTTCTTTCCGCCAAACCGGGGTGCGAAACTTGAGTTATTAAATAAACCTGGGTCTTTGGGTCCGATCAGAGACAAAGCGCTAGGCCGAATTGATTGATCCAGATGACGAGTCATCGGTTGCGAGCGGTTAAAGGGAAAGATCCAGGCAACGTTCTTCGAACTCGCAGCCTCTACTTTTTCCTGTACTTTTCGATCTCTTTGAGTATTTCCGGTGCAACTTCGTAGCCGAGTTCAACTGCTTTGTCGCAGTGCTGCACGGCCATTGCATAATGCTCCTTTTCAAGGTATGCCACCGTAAGATTATTATGGGCAACGGCAAAGCCTTCTTCAAGTTTAAGCGCCTTCATATTGGCCTCTATGCTTTCATCCACCATCCCTTTCATCAAATAAGCATTTCCTAAAGTGGTGTAAGCCTGAAGAAATTTTGGGTTCCATCTGGTCGCCTTTTCAAGAGCGGTAATTGCTTCTTCAATATTTCCCAGCTGAAGCTGTGCAAAGCCTATGTTTGCCCAGCCCTCGGAAAATCCGGCCCTGGACTTTACCGCTCGCTTATTATATTCAAGGCAACCCTCCAGGTCTCCCTTTTGCAGACAGATTCCTCCCAGCTGTACATAAGCCTCGGCAAGATTCGGGCTGCAGTCAAGCGCAGCAAAAAGTTCATTTTGGGCTTCATCGTATTTTTTCAGTCCCAGGAGAGCAACAGCAAGGTTATAATGAGATGTTCCGCATTCCGGGTTGCCGGCAAGGGCAGCCCGCTGCATGGCAATATATTCTTCCGCATTTTTTGCTTTAGGCATGATTTTGTCCTTATAAATAATGGTTATTTTTCAAAAGTCTTTGGGAAATTGAATGCTCAGCAGGCTAAGTATGGCAGCAACTGTTGATTGTCAAGAAAAAACGAATGACCGTGATTTGGCTTTATAAAAAACGCAACAATAGTTACTTGACAGGGAAAAGTATTGATAATATAAAAACCGGATATCAAGGTTAGAGAGAAAAGGGACTTTTTTATTTGAAATCTGAAAAGGAGGAGGTTCTCATGGCGGATTATTACATTAATGTTTTTTTGGATGATGCAAAACTCAAGCAGATTGAAGATGCCGGTTTGGCCGATCAGGTTACCGAAATAGACGGTAAAAAGGCTATTCAGGTGGGTATGACAAAAAAGGACAAAAAGAAACTTCTTAAGGGTTTTGATGGTTGTACCTTCGACGATTCGAATACATGTATCCTCCCGGAAGATGGTGAGAATACGCTTATGTCAGTCATATCCGAAGTTAAGTCCCTTGATTGTATGAAGTTTGCAATCACCAAGCTTTATAATCCACTTGCAGGAAGGGGTATATCCGGAAGAGGTACCGGCGGGCGTTAGTATTGCTATTGGGTTTAGGGCCTGGAAATAAACCACTGATTGTTTTTGCAATGTTGCTTCGGACCATATTTGGTGGATCCTCTATGGCAAAATCCTCGACATAGGTTGACCTTTTCGGTTTTGCTCAATCGGATTGACCAGGTAAACCCGGACTTCGAATCTGGGTTGAATCGGTGTGCCAATTCCAATGAGTGGTTGATTTCCAGACCCATTGCGCCCCCATTGAGACTCAGGGAAAACGTTTCTTTTAATAAAAAAGGGGGCATTTTTTCCCAGGCTCATGTATGCTGCATTCCAACTTTCTTCCTTCATCCCCTGTTTGCAGGATCCTAAGAATATTTTCGAATCCAGCGGTTATTAAAGCTTGCTTTTCAGACTGTTCCAAGATTATTTTAAAAAACCATTTATATTTATTGAGAAGTTAAAAGGGAGGGCACATGAAAACAGGATGTTACACAGCACTCGTTACTCCGTTTAAAGGAGATGCAGTCGATGAGGAAGGACTCAACATGCTGATAGATTTTCAGATAGAAAACGGCATAACCGGTATTCTGGCTGTCGGCACTACCGGAGAAAGCCCTGTTTTATCATGGGAAGAACATAATAAAGTGATTGAGGTGGTGGCAAGCAAAACAAAAAACAAATGCCTGTGTATTGCGGGCACCGGAAGCAATAACACCAAGGAAGCCATTGCGGCCACCGAACACGCGGTCAAATCAGGTGCAGATGCAGCCTTGCTGGTTGATCCGTACTATAATGGACCAAGCTCCCTTGAAATCCGCAAAGAATATGTCGGCCCGGTGGCAAAAGCCTTTCCTGATGTGGAGGTGATTCCCTATGTCATTCCCGGAAGGACAGGTGCGCAACTTTTACCGGAAGATCTTGCCCTGTTGAATAAAGAATTTCCAAACGTAAGCACGGTAAAAGAAGCCACCGGCAATATACAGAACATGAAGCATACCCGAGAATGTTGTGGGCCGAATTTTACTATTTTATCCGGCGATGACGGTATGACTTATGAAATGATGACCAATCAACAGATTGCTGCAGCCGGTGTCATATCTGTAGCTTCAAATGTGACTCCAGGGGCCATTACGCGTATGGTTCAGCTCCTTGAGGATGGCCGTGCGGATGAAGCTGAAAACCTGCTGTCCGGGCTCAAACCTCTTTTTGGCCTCGTTACTGTGAGTACCATGGAAAGCACACCATATGGCGAAGCGGTTTGCCGGGCCAGAAATCCTCTTGCAATAAAAACATTGATGTCTATTCTCGGTATGCCCTCAGGAGGATGCAGGCAACCCTTGGGGAAAATGACTAAAAAAGGATTAAACACCGTGATAGATGCTGCGAACAAAGTACAAAACAGCAATCCTGAAATATTCAAACCGCTGGCTGACTTTTTCGGTGTTGATGTGGAGAATCGTTTAAATGACCCATCTGTTCTGCAAGGGCTGTATTACGAGGAATATTAACCGGGATACGAGTTGCAGGTTGCGAGTTTCGGGGTACGGGTTATAAAAAAGGAATATTTCCGATTAAGCACCCGCAACTCGATACACATACCTCGCAACCTGATTAGAACATATCAAACACCCATGCCCGAAGATCATTTTGAAAGCCTTAATTTTGACAAGGAATCTGTGTCAGCCAGGTTCATCGCGCCTTCCGGAGAGGTGGTTGAAAAATTAATTGAGATTCGCACCAATCCCATTACCCGGCGTACATGTCGAATTGCATACAGCCGAATTGATGAAAAGGAGGCGGGTACGGATAGGCTTCCCCAGCCGCCACCTGACGCGAATAACACTTCCGAATGCCCGTTTTGCAGACCCGGAGTGAACTCGAAAACCCCGCAGCTTTTGCCTGAAATCTCACCCGAACGTCGCCTGGTGCATGATGAATCAATCCTGTTCCCCAACCTGTTTCCCTATGGGAGCTATTCAGCGGTGAGTCTTTTTGACAACCAGCATTTCGTAGAGATAGGCCAGGCCTCTTTGTCATCGTATACCGGTAGTTTTCTAAACTGCAGCAAATATTTCGATCGTGTCCTGTCCAACGATCCCGATGCGATCTACATGGCAATCACCCAGAACCACCTTCCTTCAGCCGGTGGTTCGCTGTTGCATCCCCACCTGCAGATAAACGCAGACAGGCTTGCTCCAAACCACCACCGCTTTATAGGAAAAAGAGCCCTGAGCTATTATAATCAAACAGGGGCATGCCTTTTTTCCGATTACTTGGCACATGAAAAAAAAGATGGCAGCCGGTATATAGGAAATACCGGTGCATGGCAGTGGGTGGCTTCCTTTGCCCCGGAAGGATTTTTTGAAATCTGGGGAATATTTCCCCAAAAAACATCTTTTCGCCAACTGGCTGATTCAGATTGGCAAGACCTGGCAAAAGGAGTTTTAAACACCCAGAGGTTTTACCGAAGTTTTTGCAGGAATGGATACAACTTAGGAGTTTTGTTTATAGAAGATGAAAAGATACCCCTCGAGCTGCGCATGGTGATCCTTGCGCGCTCCAATTACGCACCGTGGGTTAGAAATGACCACACAGGCTTTGAAGTCATGCTGGGAGATATGACCACATTCACTGCACCCGAGGAGACCGCGGAAAAGGCTAGACCTTTTTGGAGAAGAGAACAGCCGATTCCCTGATTCACC
The DNA here is from genome assembly GCA_034189135.1 of Thermodesulfobacteriota bacterium. Lineage (NCBI taxonomy): Bacteria > Pseudomonadati > Thermodesulfobacteriota > Thermodesulfobacteriota bacterium. The sequence continues at coordinate 19,438 of JAXHVO010000138.1, forward strand.
CAGAGAGGGTCGGAACCCGAAGCCTTTAAACCCGAGACCGGATAGCCCATTATTAAGTTTTATTTATGATGAGAGGTTGGGGAGTTTTTCAATCTCTACTCAGTTCGTCCGGTGGAGCGCCCATTTGCCCGTATCAGCCTTAACAAATAAGTCCGGCACTCTGTACACGCCCCCTATCTTCTCAGTTAAATCCATACAGGCAGAGACGACAAACGTTGCCGTGGGGTTCTGTCCCTTGGGGCTGGTTCAAATCTAATCTCAGTCCGCCGCAGGCGGACCGAACGCCGGTTTCTCGAAATGATTGTTAAGGCTGATACGGGCAAATGGGCGCTCCACCGGACGAACCGCTAACAATCGTTATAGCTCAAACGGTTCATAAAAAAGGCCATTGATAGGAAACTCCCCGACCCCTCACTTAAGATATAATAGTTTGGTGCATTTATCCTGGGTGGCCACATCGAGCCTGGTTTTACAGTTGTTTAATGCACTTCCCACCGTGCTTAAGGCTTTTTCAGGGGTATTATTGATTTCACTCAGGTGGGCCAGGACAACATGACGGAGGCGGTCATGGAGAAGCTCTTTGAGAAGGGTTGCCGAGTCATGGTTGGAAAGGTGTCCGGTTCTGCTCTTGATGCGCTGTTTCAAAGGCCAGGGATAGGGGCCGTTTATCAGCATGTCCGGGTCATGGTTGGCCTCAAGGATTAGCAGGGTGCATTCTTTTAAATGTTGTTTAACCATTAAAGTTGAAACACCCAGGTCTGTTGCAATCCCTATTTTTGTTTCGTTTTTTTCTACGGTAAAACCCGCCGGGTCTATGGCGTCATGAGATATGGAAAAAGGATGTAGAAACAAATGGTTGATATTAAAGGCCGTGCCACACTCAAAATATCTCAGATCAGCGATACTTCCCAGTTGGGGTGAGGCTTTTTTTGTTTTATGACTGATATACACCGGTATATTAAAACGGCGGGAAAGAACCCCCACGCCCTGAATATGGTCTGAATGCTCGTGGGATACAATAATGGCGTTCAGATTTTCCGGGCAAAGACCTTTTGTATCCAACCTGCGCTGGATCTCAATACCTGACAAGCCTGCGTCAATCAGTATTGAAGTTGAACCATCGGTAACATAGGTGGCATTTCCCTTGCTTCCGCTTGCAAGCATGCAAACCGAAAGCGTGAAATCCGGACACGGCGGTGAGAGTTCTGGTGCATCCTTGTCAGAAGTCATTGGATACTCTGGCGGCTTTCGTTCATGCAAGTGAAAATAGTGTCAAAGCTCGAATGGCCTATTAATTGTTTCAAATTAGCTCCTCAGTATTTATTTCTCTTTTTACAACTTTTAAACCTTGCCGAGGCCGTCAGGATGTATTGTACTGATGATCTCTAAACCCAGCTGAAGAAAAAAATGCATGTTATGCCGAAGGTTTTATTATTATTTCTTTTATGTCAATCTGCAACTACTATAATCTGGAACATCCCAACTCATTCGGTTCAGCCCTCAACAATCGAAATATCAGATATAAGGAGTGGTGGCAATGAAAATCAGTGTCTTGAATGGAAGTCCCAAAGGCAAAACCAGCGTTACAATGCAGTATGTGCATTTCATCCAAAAAGAATTCCCCCAGCACGAACTGAAAATGATTAACATTTCTCAAAAAATTAGAAAGATAGAAAAAGAGCCACAGGCTTTTCAGCATATTATTGATGAGATCAGTGTTTCAGATGGCGTATTATGGGCGTCACCGGTTTATTTTTTCCTCGTGCCGGCGAACTATAAAAGATTTGTTGAACTGATTATAGAAAAAGATGCACAAAAGACTTTGCAAAATAAGTACACCGCTTTTTTATCCACATCGATTCATTTTTTTGATCATACGGCTCATAATTATATGCATGCGGTCTGTGACGATTTCAAAATGAGATATGTCGGGTCGTTTTCTGCGGATATGTATGATCTAATGAAAACCAAAGAAAGACAAAGACTGCATCTGTTTGCTGAGAATTTTTTTAACACCATTGCAAACCATACATTCACTCTAAAAAATTATATGCCGCTCACCTGGCGAAATTTTGACTATCATCCAGGTGATGTAAAGAATAAAACAGAATTGGGCAACAAGAAAATCCTAATAGTGACGGATGTTGAAAGCCACCATAATAACCTGGCAGGGATGATTGAAAGATTTAAGGGAGCCTTTTCCGCAAAAATTGAAACAATCAATTTACACGATTTACATATCAAAGGATCGTGCCTGGGATGCATTCATTGCGGGTACGATAATCAATGCGTCTATGATGGTAAGGATGACTATATCGATTTCTACAATACAAAGGTAAAGGCTGCAGATATTATTGTTTGGGCGGGAACCATAAAAGACAGGTATTTGTCTGCCAGATGTAAATTGTTTTTTGACAGATCTTTTTTTAATGGTCACAAGCCATCCTTGGCTGGAAAACATGTCGGGTTTATCATTTCCGGCCCGTTAAATCAGATCCCCAACCTTCGGCAGGTCCTAGAGGCGTACGTTGAAATTCAACATGCAAATTCCGCCGGTTTCGTCACCGATGAATATGGGGATTCGGCTGAGATTGATCGTTTATTACAATGTCTTGCCCATCGTCTTGTTCAGTTTGCTGATCGCAATTATTTCAAACCGCCCACCTTTCTCGGTGTGGGCGGAACTAAAATTTTCAGAGATGAAATTTGGGGAAGGCTTCGCTTTCCATTCAGAGCGGATTACGTGGCTTACAAAAAAATGGGAATATTTGATTTTCCGCAAAAAAGATATAAAATGCGACTTCAAAATGCAATCATGCTGCTGCTGTCAAAATCACCGGTATTCAGAAAAGAAGTGAACAAAAGAATGGAAAAAGAAATGATCAAACCACTTCAACAGGTGCTTGAAAGGTAAGTCGAACCGAACTAAGATTGAAAAACGACTGTTTGCTTCTAATGAAAATATCAGTTATACCAACATATCCGCTATGGCCATTTTTACTTTGGTGGTGATACCGATCGCCTGTTTCAACTCTTTTTCCAAAGAGGCCATCTTTAGGTAAAATGGAGTCCGGTCAAACCTGAAGTAATCTTTTTCGCCACAATACTTTGAAAAAGCTTCGCATCCCGATCCGTATGTTATATCTCGACCGGGACGATGAAGTTCGTGTGGGATCCCATGCAACCTGCATATCATGGGGCGACTGGAATAGAGGATACACTTGCCATTATCATTAAGCGGGCACATGCGGCGAAGGCGTGTTCCTTTTCTGTCGGCTTCCAGCGATTTTCGTCTCACTTCCACTGCGTTTACTCTAATTTCGTTCTGTTTTTCGGGATCGAGTTGATGAAACGCTTTTAGAATATACAGGTATTCCAAAACGGTGTGGTGGTAGAAACGAGTCATGCAGCAGTTGTCTTCGCATCCGGTGCAGTCGAATCCGTAGTAAGCGGCGGCTTCTTTGTATTTAAGATCCATTAATGCATAGATAGCTCTAAGTTGATTTAAAAAGCCATCCATATCCATTTGAGCCATTACTTTTTCGTAACACAGGTGCATTGGCTACCGTCAAACAAGGGGAGAAGGGAAAAAGAGCTTGGAATAAAGGTTCATGGCATATCGGTCTGTCATACTGGCAATAATATCGCACACCGACAGTTCGTATGGTTGATTTTTATAAATGAAATCAGCCAGTTCCATCCCCTTAAGTTCTTTTTTAAGCATCATTTCGTTATCTAGAAAATAGGAGTATAGCTCGGATAAGATCTTTTTCGCCTTTACAAACTCGTTGTGGACACGGGCAGAGCGGTAAACGTTATCATAGAGGAATTGCCTTAAAGTAGTCATGGCGGAATATACCTTATCGCTCATGCGCAATTGAAGTTCTCCGTCTTGCTCTCCACTGGAAAAAATCAGATCTCTGATCATGGTTGTGGCGCGCTCTGAATGAGTCCGACCGATATTTTTTACACATGAATCAGGGACTTGCTCTTCGGTGATCACACCGCTTCGTACGGCATCATCCAGATCATGATTCAAATAAGCCATGATATCCGCCACCCTTACAACCCTGCCTTCAATGGTGCAAGCCTGCTCACTGGGATCATCCGGGATAATCTTGCCATATCCTTTGGAGTGTTTTAAAATACCATCCCGAACCTCATAGGTTAGATTAAGCCCCACCCCTTTGTTTTCCAGCACTTCTACCACCCTGAGGCTTTGTTGATTGTGAGAAAACCCATGGGAAAATATTTCCTGAAGTGCGGTTTCACCGCTATGACCGAATGGCGTATGCCCCAGATCATGCCCCACGGCAATGGCTTCAGTAAGGTCTTCATTCAGAAACATGGCACGCGCGATTGTTCTTGCAATTTGCGCGACTTCCAAGGTATGTGTCAGGCGTGTTCTGTATTCGTCACCCAGAGGAGATAGGAAAACCTGGGTTTTATGCTTTAACCGTCTGAAGGCATTTGAATAAACGATTCGGTCTCTGTCCATTTGGAAGGCGGTTCGAACCGGACAGGGCTCCTCTTCTTTTACACGGCCTTTTGTGTTTGCGCTTGGACATCCAAAAGGCGACATAAAATTTTTTTCACGTTTTTCGAATTCTTCTCGAATTGACATAATTTTTTATTATTTCAAAGACAATTTTATATGTAAAGAGGAATTTCTTGAAATGAACTCGGGTCATTTAATACTTGGCGAGCTGGTCGATTTTATCACCGGCCAAACCATCGAGGATACCCATGATGAGCGGTACAGGCAAAAACTGGCGCGGTTGCTTGTAGAACAGAAAGACTACAGCAAAAAACAGATCAAATCACGCTGGGATCTTCCTGTGAGGGCAGGGATAAACCAGGCTGTGGTGAAGATTGATTTTATGATCACCTTGTCAGATAAGATCTGCATGATAATAAAATACAGTCCCGGCTCGATGGTAACCAGGCATCGGCCTGTACTGGCGGCATCAAGACTTGTGGCCCCCTACCAGGTGCCTATTGCTGTTATAACCAACGGCGAAGATGCAGATGTCCTTGACGGCTATACCAATGAGGTTATTTCTATCGGCTTTGAATCAATACCTGACAGACAGCAACTTACCCATCGGGTTGCGGATATTCACCTTGAGCCCATTCCCTCCAGACGGGCTGAAATGGAGTCAAGAATCATGTATGCTTTTGAAATCGACGGGAGTTGTTCTTTGTAATTACCCCGACAACGCAAATTACCAGCTTATAACAGCAGCTTATTTTTGTGTCATGCGATATTGCTGCGGGTTACGAGTTGCGAGGTACGGGTTAAAAAAAAGGATTATTTCTGATTAACAACACGCAACCCACAACTCGTAACCCGCAACACTCACGTGATAGCCAAACAAGCTAAAAAAGGCGCATTATTGCTATCGATAAATTTCGTTGTAGGGTTACAACTATTCTTTTTTCTGGTCTCCAAAAAGATCGTCTTTGGACGAACCCTTTTTAAATTTCAGGCTGCCTCTCTGGCCGTCGCTCATTTCATCAAGCATCTTCTCCATTGCTTCCAGGGAGATATCAGTGCCTTCTTTAACCATTTGGTCGAACATAGCCTTGATACGCCGCATGCTGGCTGCTTCAGCTTCAACATACTTTCCATCGATCATTTGGAAACGTGGATCGGTCGCCAGATTCCCAAAGTGGTCCACCAGGCCAAATTGGCAACCGGCCGCATCGCCCAGGTCGGCAATTTCATCTGCAATTGCCGCCAATTCTTGGTTAAATCGTCTAATTTCCTCAATGGCACCCTGATCACCCTCCTGTACACGTTTCAAGGCAAGCTGACGTTTTTTTTCAATATCTTTTTGTCTGGCTCTGAGAGATTCAAGCTTTTCCTTGCGAACCATTATGCGACTTTTAACATCATCCATAATACTTCGACCATTGGTCTTTAGTCGCTCGCGTTTTTCATTATGCCACTTCTCCCAATCTGCCTTTTCTTCGGCACTGCGAATTTTGCCCACCCCGTCTGTATCGGCGTCAATTTCCTGATTTTGAGTGATGGTCTTATCTTTTCCATCTCCTGCGACACTGACCGTACCTTCGTCCACTCTGACGCGTACGGAACCATCATCAGCCACCGCAGTTTCAAATTCAGTTCCACGAACCCCGCACACCACAATAGGCGTATTGACTTCGTATCCGGCCCTACCGCCGACTGCGCGGGAGACCTTATTCCAGATCCTACCAAAAAAAATCAGGATGGATGTCTTCTTTTGCTTTTGACGTTTGATGCCTGAAAGCACCATGGAGGAATTTTGCTGAACCACTATGATAGAACCATCGTCTAATAATATTTCCGCCTTCCCATCGGGACCGGTAAGTATTTTTGTCCCGGGTGCCAGTGTAATTCCTGCTCTGGCTATAGTTTTATCGGTTCCCGGGGTCTGTATCCACACTTTCCCGTTTACTTCTACAAGGCGTCCGCCCGTTCCATCTGCCATGGCCGGTGCGGTAAATAATAGTACGGCCATAAGGAAAACGATTATCCGAATGTTCATTTGAGTCCTCCTTTGCGTCTCAATGAAGTGTCGAAAATTTGTAAGCGTTCACAGGCACCGCATCTGCACGCGCTCAGAGCAACCAGCATAGCCTAACTATAGCTGGTCGCCCTGAGTACGCACATCTGCAGCACCTGTGAACGCTTACGAAAATTTATTGCTGAATTTGTATAAAAAAATGACTGAAAATTTCAAACCATTAATAAATTCAAAAAATTATAGGCGGAATATACATTATGTGTCAAGCTGGAATTGCTATGCAGTAAAAAAACTGCTATGTGTATCAAAACTTGTTCGTCTTAAATACCCAACATCCTTGTTGGTCATGAATAAGGAATAACAATGCCAAAAATTTATGATAACATTGAAAACAAATTAAAAAAAGGTCTTAACAAGACTCTTGAAAAAGCCAAAAGAGCTGATTTTTGTATTGGATATTTCAATCTGCGCGGCTGGAAGCAGATTTATCAGCAGGTTGAGAATCTGTCCGGCGATTATCTGTCGGAAGAATGTGAAGATGATACTAAATATCATTGCCGTGTTCTTATTGGAATGCAGAGACAACCGATTCAGATTCTTGAAGACAATTTTAGTACAGATGGAAGGACGGTTACTTAAATATGAAATACTTAAATGAACTATTGGAAATACGCGATTCTGTTTTTGAAAAAAAGTATCGGGATACTGTGTTGGAAATTACTGATTTGATTGAAAATAAAATTGATCCTGAAACGTTTTTTTCAGAAAACTTCATAACTGAAGGGATGAAAACACTTCTTAAAGGTGTTTTTGAGCGTTTTGATAATCCAAACAAAGACGGTTTGTTCAAATTAACCCAGGCAATGGGTGGTGGTAAAACGCACAATATGATTGCTGCCGGTTTATTGTCACAAAAACCGGAGTTGAGAAATCAGATATTAAAAAGCGTATATAAACCAAAAATAAAAGACCCAATCAAGGTCATTGCTTTTTCCGGAAGAAATAATCCTACACATGGCTTTTGGGGTTATATTGCAAAAGAATTAGGCAAAAAAGAGACTTTCGATCACCTTTATAATCCATTGGATGCTCCAGGACAGTCAGACTGGATTAAACTTCTTCAAAGCAACAAACCTGTATTGATCTTATTTGATGAGCTGCCTGAGTATTTTAAATATGCTCTTAAAAAACAAATGGGAGCCGGAAATCTTGCAGACCTTACCACCAGGGCGCTTACAACATTATTTAATGCAACAACAAAAGATGAGCTTAATAATGTATGTATTATTTTTTCCGACCTTGAAGCGGCCTATGGTGAAGGCACAGATGCTATAAAATCAATATTGAACGATTTTGAGAATGAAACCAGACGTACAGCAAGAAATCTAATACCTGTACAACAAAATACTCTTGAAATTTATCAAATTCTACATAAAAAGATTTTTAAAGATCAGGCTCCTGACTCTGAAATAAACGAAATTGCAAAAGCCTATGGTAAAGTTATTGAATTTGCCGCCAACCAGGACCTTATCAATGAAACAAGAGCCCATTGGGAAGGTGCGATAAGAGAAAGCTATCCCTTTCACCCTTCTTTAAAAGACCTCTATGCCAGATTCAAGGAAAACCCCGGTTTTATGCAGACCCGCGGGCTTATTCGGTTTATGAGGACAATTGTTGCCAGAATGTGGGATGATAAAAATGGCTGGGCAGATAAATCCTATTTAATACATCCTTTTGATATCGATCCCAATGATTCTGACACTAATTCAGAGTTAAACACCATTAACAGCACGCTGAATAATGCTGTTTCCAAAGACATAGCTGCAAATGGCAATGCTGTGGCGGAACAGATTGATCAGGAACAGCAAAATCAGTTGGCAGGCAAAACAGCAAAACTAATTTATATGTCCTCACTTGCCACAGTTCAGGGTGCCACCAAAGGTTTAAATATCAATGAGATTATCACTTACACTGCCGAACCTGGCAACAAAGATACTTTAGCTCAAATTAAAGCTAAAATACTCGATGAACTCCGTACCAGGGCCTGGTATCTTCACCCGGACAATGCCGGCAGACTTCTTTTTAAAAACGTAGAAAATGTGACCTCAAAAATAAACAGCTTCACCAAAACATACGACAGCACTCAAGCAAGAAAAGTGATCAGAGATATCCTCAAAGAGATGTTTGAACCAAAGTTGAAAGACCTTTATCAAAATGTAAATGTGCTTCCTGCTGTTGATGAAATTAATGAAGAGAAGAATAAGGTTACTTTGGTTGTTTATGAACCATACAGCGGCGCCGGGATTCATCCTGATTTGCAAAGAAAATATGATGATACTCAATTTAAGAACAGATTGATTTTCCTTACAAGCGATAATCAATCAATGGATGCGGTTTATGAAAACGCTAAAAACATAAAAGCAGCCGAAGCGGTAATAAGTGAATTCCAAAAGGAAAATTTTACAGCCTCTGACCCGCAATTCCAACAGGCTGTCGAGCTTAAGAATACTTATCAATTCAGGTTCAGGTCTGCTGTTACCAGTGTTTTTACAAAATTATACTACCCCAGCAAAAGAGGCTTAAGTGAAGCAAATATAGAATTAAAGTTTGATAAAAATGAATATAACGGGGAAGAGCAGATCACAAAAACCCTGGACGCAAAACAAAAATTCACGAAAGAGCTTAGCTCAGATGCCTTTATTCAGCAAATTATTGTCAAACTTTTTAAAAATCAAAAAGAACTGCCCTGGAATGATGTGCTGAACAATGCAGCCACTGAACCAAGCTGGGTATTGCATAAACCCGATGCTTTAGAGCAAATAAAAGACAGTCAGATTAAAAAAGACGCCTGGAGAATGGAAGGTAACTGGATTAAACAGGGGCCGTTTGAAAAGCCATCTACAGACGTGAGGGTTGATGTTATTGAAAGAGATTGGAAAACCGGCAAAACAAAAATCAACGTGGAAGCTGTCAGAGGGGATACCATTTATTATGCTTACAGTGATTCTGTTTCTGAGAACAGCCCTGAATTAAAAGATGAGAAATTGATAACAGATGAAATGGTTATCTCATTTTTATGTGTTGACAGCAAAGGAGTGCATCACACCGGAAATTCTCTAACATGGGAACAGGATATTGAGATAAGGCGAGACTGGAAACAACAAGGAGACAAATTTAAAGTTGAACTTCAAGCCCACCCCCATAACATAAAACTATTCTATACAAGTGATGGCTCGGATCCACTGACAAACGGCGCTTCTTACGAAGATGGATTTATTGCGGACCCACTTTCCGTTATCCAGGCATATGGTGAAAAAAATGAAGTCAAATCTGAAATCGTTCAGTTTAAACTGCCTGAAGCACATCAAACCGGACTTAAAGTTGATAAAAACAATCCTTTGACTTTTAAAAGAAAACAAAACTTTTCCTCCACAGCAGATAGTTATCAAATACTGGGCGCGATAAAAAATCACAATGCAACAGTCCAGAAAATTACCGTTAAAGCAAATCATGGACACCAATGGATTGAACTTGCAACCTCAGATTTACAGTTTAAGGCCGATGAATTAGAGAGCATCCTTAATTTTGTAAAAGACAACCTGCTAAGTAAAGGAGAAATCGAGTTGAGCTTTCACCGGCTGAAATTTTCACATGGACAGGACTTTTTAAACTTTATTGAAGATACCAATATAGAATATGAACAAACAGACATCAAACAAAGCATATAAAAGCTTAGGGTTTGGTTTTGACCCGGAGCAAAACCAGCACCATTTTGTGGTAATCATTCCCAACAGCCCAAAAGGTGAAGTAATGGTGCATGAACGTCACAGTTATGATGAGGACTTGAAAGTTGAAGCCCTGCATATGAATTTCGCGGGCTCACATTCAACCGGAAAAGTTCGACTGGATAGATTTAAATGGAAGGAAATTGATAATTTTCTGAAAATTGAATTCAATCAGAGGCTCAGGCAGAGAAACCGCAAACACAAAAGCGTAAAATGGAAAATGGGCATGAATTATGTCCATCGCCTGTTTGGGAAAGAACTCATGGTGCTGACCTGGGCTGTTGAAGATGCAGAATTTAATAAAATTGGAACAGCTCTTGAAAACTGGCTGGGGCTGAAGCCCGAAGAAAGATGGTGGCTGTACACAGTCACCAACGCGGCCACGGGACATCCTTTGCAGGGCAGAGGCCATGGATGGCGCAAAGCACTGCGTTTTGCTCTGACGGAAAATCCAGTACCTGAAGGCCGGTACACCCAAAGCCTTCTTGATGAAGAAAAACTGACACTATTTGAAGAAGAAAGCGATTACGAAGCTAATGATGAATAATAGAGCGTTTATTGAAACACAGTTTCCGGTAAACAGAATATCAAAAGAGAGTTATAAAGAACGAAAGGCAGGCGCAGGACAGACATTGACAGGACTTGGCAAATGGTGGGGCAGAAAGCCGCTTGTTATGGCAAGGGCTGCCATGATAGGTCTTTTACTTCCAGCCGGTGATAAACCTGAAAAAGACCTTGAGGTATTTCTAAAGCTTATGACCATGGACAAAAATGCCTTGTGGCAACGGAAAAACAAAAGCATTCCCATTAAAGAACTCATTCCTTATCTAACACAAAAGGAAAAAGAAACCTGTTTAACCGATAACAACGGCAAAATCCGATGGAAAATAGGGGTGCACAGGGAACAAAAAGCCGGACTTCAAAAAAAAGCCTTTTATCAGTTGAGTTATGATGAAAAGCTTAAATATTGCGCACGTCCTGAACAAATTGAAGGACCTTCTGAAAAAGCCTGGGAAATAATTAATGCGCATTGCAATACCCAGGCCAACAGCTTACAGGAATGGGTACAGCAGATGGGGGAAGAACAATTTGGCGAAAGGCCCAAAGTAGGCGATGCATTTTGCGGGGGCGGTTCTATTCCATTTGAAGCGGCAAGGCTTGGATTTGAGGCTTTTGGAAGCGACCTGAACCCTGTGGCAGTCCTGCTCACCTGGGCATCGCTCAACATTATCGGCGGAGGAAAAGAAGTAAAACAACAGGTGGAACAAGCTCAAAGGGATGTTTTTGAAAAAGTTGACAAGCAAATCACAGATTGGGGAATCGAGCACAATGAAAAAGGCTGGCGAGCTGATGCTTATCTCTATTGCGTGGAAGTTAAAAGCCCTGCCACCGGATTCCGGGTGCCGCTTGCCCCATCATGGGTGATATCTGAAAAATACAGGGTCTGCGCTGTTTTAAAATCAGATCCAGCCAATAAACGATACAATTTTGATATTGTTACAAACGCGGACAATGCAACTTTTGAAAAGGCAAAACAGGGCACTGTGCAAAGCGGCAGTATGGTATGCCCTGAAACCGGGAACAAATATCCTGTCTCCACCATCCGGGGTGATAAAAAAGTAAATGGAAAAACCCAATATGGCCTGCGTTTATGGGAAAACGAGGATATAGTACCCCGGCCGGAAGATACCTTCCAGGAACGGTTGTACTGCATCCGGTATGTGGAAACGTTTTATGTGGCCCAAAAAGAAATTGAGTATAACGGCAAATTTTGGGAAAAAGGCGAAGAACTGACCAAAGAGAATGCCGAAGCCTTGCCGGATTTTGAAAAACTCATAGAGAAGAAGCTAAAGTGCGATTTCAGAAGGCACTATGTGGCGCCGGATAAAAACGATCTGAAGCGTGAACAAAAGGTGTTGGATCTGTTAAATGAACGGTTTGATGAGTGGCAGGAAAATGGATTTATTCCATCATCAAAAATAGCCAGAGGATATAATACTGAACAGCCTATTAGAGAACGAGGCTGGACCCACTGGCATCATTTGTTTAATCCGAGGCAGTTGTTGACTTGTGGTGCTTTTCAAAAAAAAATAGATTCCCAGAACAATAAAAAATTACAATATGTTGCAAGTATCGTTAGTACATTCCTGACAATAGATAGATATTCTCGATTATCAGGATGGGATACTCATATTTCAAAAGGCCCCGGTAATTCGGTTAATGTGTTTTATAATCAGGCTTTAAATACTTTATTTAGATATGGTTGCAGGGGCTTTATTAATCTTCACGAATTAATTATATCCAATTTTGAATATTACAATACAAATAATTCTGATGTATGCACTACTGATGCAAGAAAAGTTAAGGAACAAAGTCATTTCTGGATAACAGACCCACCCTATGCAGATGCAGTAAATTACCATGAATTGGGAGACTATTTTTTAGCCTGGTACGAACAACATCTGACAAAGCTTTTTCCTAAATGGCACAACGACAGCCGTGCCAGCCTGGCGGTAAAAGGCAGCGGGAAAGATTTTAACCAGAGCATGGTGGAGGTGTACCGCAACCTGAAAGACAATATGCCTGATAACGGGGCGCAGATCATTATGTTTACCCACCAGGATTCCCGTGTATGGGCTGATCTGGCTTTAATTGTCTGGGCAAGCGGCCTGAAAGTAACCGCTGCCTGGACCATCCAGACTGAAACCGATGCCGGGGGTATCAAAAAAGGCAGTTATGTGCAGGGAACTGTGGTAATGATTTTGCGCAAGCGTTTGGAGCAGGAGATTGGTTTTCTCTCTGATATTTATTCCGATATAGAATTTGAAGTAAAAGAGCAGTTGGATTTTATGACCGCCCTTGATGCCGGTGATAGCACCAATTTCAGTGACCCTGATTACCAGTTGGCTGCTTATGCGGCAGCGCTCAGGGTTCTTACCCAGTACGAAACCATTGAAGGCATCAACATCCAGCGGGAGCTGAAAAAAGACCGTGCCAAAAGGGAAGAAAATCCTGTAAACAAAATTATACAGGACGCGCTTAAAACCGCCATGGAGTATATGGTACCAAAAGGGTACAGTAAAAAAGACTGGTATAAACTGTCATCAGAAGAACGGTTTTACCTGAAAGGCCTGCAGGTGGAGGCCGGCAAAGAGTACCGCTCAGGCGTTTATACTGAAATGGCCAGAGGTTTTGGTCTGCATGAATACAAATACATGTTAAAAACAAGCAAAGCCAATCAGACACGGCTTAAAACTCCGTCAGAATTTAAATCCAGGGATTTGTATGGCGAGGGCTTTGGCTCCAGTTTGCTGCGCCATACCTTGTATGCGGTTTTTGCAGCAGGTAAAAATGAGCAACCCAAATCAGGAAGAGATTTTCTTTATACTGAAAGAAAAGATAATTACTGGGAAGACCGTAAAATGATTATCTCTATTTTAAGGTTTATTATCGATAATACAGAAGCCATTTTGCATTGGGGAAAAGACAGGGAAGCGGCAAGGCTTTTGATCGGTTACTTAGAAACAGACACAACCTCATAAAATATATGTTAAAAAGATATTCTTCAAGAACAAAACGCTACCGGCAAACTATATTGCTCAAAAAACTTGAGAATGCACAGAGCTATGACCGGATTGCAGGCTATTTTTCATCTTCTATCCTGGAGATAGCCGGCGAATCTTTAAAGAGTATCAGCGGAAAAATCAGGGTTGTTTGCAACTCACATCTCGAAGCATTAGATGTAAAGACAGCAAATGCCGCGGTGCTCACCATGACCAGGGAGTGGAAAACCCAGATTGATAAACTATATGATGAACAGCTCAAATCACGCTTAAGTCTGTTGTATGAACTGCTCCGGACCGGTAAATTAGAGGTCAAAGTTCTCCCTAATGAATCATTTGGCCTGATGCATGGCAAGGCGGGTGTTATTACGATGGAAAGTGGAGAAAGAACATCATTTCTGGGCAGTGCCAATGAGACCAAAGCCGGCTGGCAATTAAATTATGAGCTGGTCTGGGAGGATAACGATGAAGAATCTGTGAGTTGGGTGCAGGATGAGTTTAACGCGCTCTGGCATCATAAACTGGCCAGGCCTTTAAGTGAAGCCATCATAAATGACATCGATCGACTATCAGGTAGAAAAGAGGTAAGTTTCAAGCAGTGGCGGAATGAAAAGGATTTAAGGCCTGCTCTTGTGGAATCTCCTGTTTTCAGGCATTATAATGGGCTGTGGCCTCATCAAAAATACTTTGTACATAAGGCATTCCAGGAATTTAAATCAGGTCGGGGTACCCGCATGATACTGGCAGACCAAGTCGGATTGGGGAAGACAGTACAGATGGCTGCGGCAGCCATGTTAATGTCTTTATCTACCGGCAGATCTGGTTTGATCATTGCGCCCAAAACCTTGATTTACCAATGGCAGGACGAATTGATGAAACTGCTGCATCTGCCCTCTGCTATATGGACAGGCCGGCACTGGGTAGACGAGAACCAAATCAAATACCCTGATTCCGATCCGATCAGAGCTATTAAAAATTGCCCTCGCCTTTTTGGTATTATCAGCCAGGGATTGATTACCCATGAAAATGAAGCAGTCCAAAAGCTTTTGGACATACAATTTGAGTGTGTGATTGTTGATGAAGCGCACCGCTGCCGAAGATCAAATTTAAAAAAAGACAGTTATGAAAAGCCGGACCCCAATAACCTGATGAAATATCTGCTTAAACTTTCTTCCAGGTGTAATAATATGATATTGGGGACAGCAACGCCTATGCAGTTATATCCGATTGAGCTTCATGATTTGTTAACTGTTCTAAGCGCAGGTTCGAGCCATGTGCTGGGTAACGAATTGAGCAAGTGGCAGCGTGCAAATGAATTTATTTTCAGGCTTGTATCCGGTGAAGAAGAAATCATAAACTATGAGCAATTATGGGACTATATTCGAAACCCCTTTCCACCTGCCAGAGAAAATGAATTACTATTTGGAACCATAAGGGATGAACTGAGAATGGCTTCCAATAAATCAACAATAAAAGGAAGCCGGTTAAATCAGCTCGGACATCGTCCAAAAGAGCGTTTGTTTGAGGAAAACAATCTTTTTCAAAAACATAATCCTTTTATCAGAAGCATCATCAGGCGGACAAGGACCTTTCTGGAGGAGACAAATAATCCGGAAACCGGTGAGCCATATTTAAAAAAAGTTCGAGTTCAGTTGTTTGGAGAAAGTAATGATGAAGCGATATTACTGCCAGGATATTTAAAAGATGCCTACGATGCTGCCACAGAGTTTTGTACAGCTCTAAACAAAATTATGCCCGGTTCAGGATTTATAAAAACCTTGCTGCTTCGAAGAATGGGCAGCAGTATCATTGCCGGCAAAAATACAGCCCTGAAAATGAGAGGGGAATCATTTCACTTTGACGAGCATGAAGATGATGATGGTATTGAACAACTCTCCGGTATAGCAACTAAAATTGGAAAAAATGAACGGGATATTCTTGAAAAACTTGTTCATTTTCTGGAGCGAGATAAATTAAATGACCCCAAATTTGAAGTCCTTTCTGATTTATTATTTCAAAAGCAGTGGCACACTCAGGGTTGTATTATTTTTTCACAGTATTTTGATACTGCGGCGTATTTTGCAGAGCTGACAGCGTCAAAACACCGGGAATTGAAAATCGGTTTGTATGCCGGTGCTGACAAATCAGGATATTGGCTGAATAAGCACTTTGCCCGATGCAAAAAGGAATATTTGAAAGGGGCTGTAACATCAGGCGAAATAAAACTTCTTTTTGGAACGGATAGTGCAAGCGAAGGCCTGAATCTCCAAAGGTTGGGAACCTTAATCAACCTTGACTTACCATGGAATCCAACAAAACTGGAACAAAGAAAAGGCCGAATACAAAGAATCGGCCAGGTTCTGGATTCAGTAAAGGTATATAATATGCGCTATAAAGATTCAGTAGAAGATCGGGTACATGAAATATTAAGTGAACGTCTTCAAGGATTATATGACATATTTGGTCAAATACCCGATATTCTGGAAGATGTCTGGGTTGATGTTGCAGTGAACGATCTGGAAGAAGCCAAACGAAGAATAAATAAAGTAGAAACGCGCAGTTCTTTTGAAATTAAATACGATCAAATTCAGGACTTTGATTTTGAAACCTGCAAAAAAGTTGTAAATCAGCATGACATTGATGATGTTTTGTATAAAGCATGGTGAATGCCTATATAGTATGCACTTTGAGTAAAAAGAGCAGCGGGAATTAATTATGGCTAAAGAACTGCAAAACCAATTTTATGAAATCCTGAGTCAAATACAAAAAGGACAGGGAGAATATCTTAGAAAGAGAGAATAATATTAACAATGGCAGAAAGTCAAAACATAGAATACAAAAAAACCTGGAGAGACGAATACCTCAAATGGATCTGCGGTTTTGCCAATGCCCGGGGAGGTACTCTTTTTATTGGAAAAGATGACTCCGGTAATGTGGTCGGTGTTAAAAATACTAAAAAGCTTCTTGAAGACATACCTAATAAAGTACGTGATATTTTGGGGATTATTACCGAAGTAAATTTGCACATACAAAATGAAAAAGAATTTCTTGAAATCAAGGTGGACGCCTATCCAACGCCTGTCAACCATAAAGGGCAGTACCATTTTCGCAGCGGCAGCACCAAGCAGGAATTGAAAGGCGCGGCGCTTGACCGGTTCCTTCTGAGCAAGCAGGGACTCAATTGGGACGGTGTGCCGTTGCCGAATATCGATCCTGGTGATTTTGACAGTAACGCTTTTAACCGCTTTCGTTCAATGGCGATGAAAAGCGGACGGATGGAAGAATCCGTAATGAAAGACACGGAAGAAAACATCATTGAGAACCTGATGCTCAAAGAGGGGGAGCATATAAAACGCGCAGCAGCTTTACTGTTTCATAAAACACCGGAGCGCTTTGTGACAGGCGCTTATGTTAAAATCGGATTTTTTAGAACTGATGATGATTTGCTCTACCAGGATGAGATTCATGGAAATCTTTTTATACAGGCGGAAAAGACGTTAGATTTGCTGCTAACAAAATACTTGAAAGCGTATATCAGTTATGAGGGGATTCAAAGGGTGGAGAAATATCTCTTCCCAAGAAATGCACTGCGAGAAGCACTCCTTAATGCGATTATCCACAAAGATTACAGCAGTGGTGTTCCTATTCAAATCAGTGTTTATGAAGATAAAATCTATTTTTGGAACAATGGACGTCTTCCCGAGAACTGGACAGTTGAGCGATTGCTGGAAAAACACCCGTCTCAGCCTTATAATCCATTGATTGCCAATGCATTTTTTCGAACCGGTCTGATTGAAGCCTGGGGACGCGGAATAGAAAAAATACTTAATGAGTGTAAACAACATAACGCCCATCCCCCGATTTTCAATTATGAGCCATCCGGACTTATGCTGTTGTTTAAGGGAACCATTCCCGATTCGCAGGATAAGTTCTCATCGGAAACCAGCCAGAAAAGTTCACTGAAAAGTTCACTGAAAAGTTCACTGAAAATAGTACTGTGCATGCAAGAGGATAAAAACATAACCATCCCTGAAATTGCTAAACAAATTGGAATTACAGAACGGGGGGTAAAAAAACAGATATCAAAACTTAAAGCGAATGGTAAAATTATGCGTGTTGGCCCGGATAAAGGCGGTTACTGGGAGGTGCTGTAATTTCATGAATTATGAATATTTCATGAAAAAAGCGCTGATCCTGGCGGAAAAAGCGTTATTAAAGGGCGAATTTCCGGTGGGATGTGTGATGGTGTATCAAAACAAGGTGTTGGCTTCAGGTTCACGAATTCATTCGAAAGGAAGGGATATTAACGAAACAGATCATGCTGAAATAATTGCATTGCAGCAACTTGCCGATAAAAAAAATATTGAAAAAAGCAAAGTGTCGGTTTTTTGCAACCTGGAGCCATGTCTGATGTGCTATGGCGCCCTTATCTTAAGCGGCATTGGTGAAATCGTTTATGCCTATGAAGATGTAATGGGGGGCGGGACAAACTGTGACCTGTCGGTACTTCCCCCATTGTATAAAAATACCCGTATATCAATAATCCCGCACATATTACGAAACGAGAGCTTACAACTTTTTAAGATTTATTTCTCAAACCCTGAAACTCATTATTGGCAAGGCAGCCTTTTAGAGACATTTACCCTCGGCCAGTAATTGTGTTCATACAATTTTTTTCTTGCTTTTTTTTCTTGCTTTTCATATTCTTGTTATATATATGCCACTATCCAAATTAGGTAGGGAATTGGTTAAAACCTGTTGTTGCAAAACCAGCGAACCTATATACAAAAGGGGGTAAAAGTATAGCTATACACAGAAGAACAAATAGAGCGGCCATTTCAAACAGGATAAAAGTAAATCAAAACATCAGAGCAAAAGAGGTAAGAGTCATTGATCCCGAAGGCAATCAAGTCGGGGTTATCCCGACATACAGGGCGCTTGCAGCCGCTGCTGACCATGGTCTTGACCTGGTTGAAATCTCACCCAATGCAGATCCACCTGTTTGCAAGATAATGGATTATGGCCGCTACAAGTATGAACAGACTAAAAAGAAACAGGAAGCAAAAAAGAAACAGACCACATTTCAACTCAAAGAAATAAAAGTACGCCCAAAGACCGGCGAACATGATTTAATGGTTAAAATTGGGCACATAAAAAAATTTATCGAAAAAAAAGACAAGGTAAAGGTCACTGTCATTTTCAGAGGCCGAGAAATCACGCTTTCCGAGCTGGGCAGGAAGGTCCTTGATCAGATCGTGGAAAAAACAGATGATATCGCTGTAGTTGAGCAAAGCCCAAAATTTGAGGGGCGGACTTTAATTATGGTTTTAGCACCCAAATAGTGCTGATTATAAGAGTCGATATTTGAGCCATCTTCATATTTTTTCAAAAGAATAAATAAAAAGTGGCGTGGGCGTAGATTAAGTTTGCTCACGCCATCTATTTTTTTACAAAGGAGATAACATGCCGAAAATTAAAACAAATCGAGCAGCGGCAAAGCGTTTTAAAAAAACCGGGACCGGTAAGTTCGTTTTTTCAAAATCCCATGGGAGCCATATATTAACCAAAAAGACGACCAAACGGAAACGTTCTTTGCGGCAAGGTCAGATTATAGATAAATCCAATCAAAAAGAACTGAAGCTGTTGCTCCCAAATGGTTAGCCTTGACGGCCTTATACAAAGGTTCCTGATCCATTTCAGCGGGAAGCTGAGTATCATTTCGTCATTATTCAAGGCACGATGAATACTTTTTACCAATGGTAAGTATATTATCCGTTTTAAACGGGATAAGGAGAAATATAATGCGTGTGAAAAGAGGTTTTAAAGCAAGAAAACGCCGAAAAAAGGTTTTAAAATTGGCCAAAGGATTTCGCGGGGGACGCAGTAAATTATTTCGTACCGCCGCAGATGCAGTAGATAAGGCACTTATGTATGCATATCGAGACCGCAGAACGCGTAAGCGGGATTTCCGAAGACTCTGGATCGCTCGAATTAATGCTGCCGCGCGTATGAATAATTTGTCTTACAGCAAATTTATACACGGGTTAAAGCTTGCTAACGTCAGGCTTGACCGAAAAGTTCTTGCCGAACTGGCCGTGTCCGACCCTTCCGGGTTTTCAAAAATAGCCAGCCTGGCATCACAGCAGGTGTAGCACTTCAACTTGGGATGTTATTTTGTAACCGTTCATAGTTGGCGGTGATACACTTCACGGCTACAAAGCATGAAGGCAAATTCCCAATTTCTAATTTCAACGTTCGTGACCGGTTTTGGGTGTTTTTATGGCATCTGGTCTTCGGGTGGCTTATTTCTGCCACTGAGGTACCGGGTTGCCAGGAAAGTACCAATATATCCGGTGTAGGTGACAAAAAATATTTTTGATTTTGATTGGGGTGATCGGGTAGAAAAAAAGTGCAAAAAACAATAGAACAAATTCATCAGGAAGCCATACATGAGCTTGAAGCCGCTGCGGAGGCTGAAGTTGTTCGTGCGCTTTCGGTCCGATATCTGGGCCGAAAGGGGGCGATTACTTCCTTTCTAAGGAATATATCCAAGTTACCACCCGAAAAGAGGCCTGAAGCTGGAAAAAAGGCCAATGAGACAAAAAAAACGCTGGATAAACTATTCAAACAGGCCTTAAAACGCTTGGACAAGCGTGCTGTTGATACCGACGACTATATTGATGTCTCCCTTCCCGGGAGGACACCGTTTGCGGGCTCTATGCATCCCATCACGCAGATCACCCGGCTGATATGTGATATTTTTACCAATTTGGGATTTGATATTGTTGAAGGGCCGGAAGTTGAAGCAGATTATTATAATTTTGAAGCCTTGAATATTCCAAAGAATCATCCGGCAAGGGATATGCAGGATACGTTCTACATTTCGGATGATGTCGTTCTTAGAACGCATACCTCCCCTGTGCAAATCAGAACAATGGAAAACCGGACTCCTCCGGTGAGAATTATCGCACCGGGTAAGGTTTACCGGTGCGATTCCGATCTGACGCATACCCCCATGTTTCACCAGGTTGAAGGTCTGCTGGTAGATCAAAACGTTTCTTTCGGAGATTTAAAAGGAACACTTACCACCTTTGTGCACCGGATGTTTGACGATCGGATCAGCCTCAGATTCCGTCCCAGTTTTTTCCCTTTTACGGAACCGAGTGCTGAAGTAGATATTTTATGTGTCATGTGCAGAGGGAAAGGGTGCAGGGTTTGTTCCCAAACAGGGTGGCTCGAAGTGCTTGGCGCCGGCATGGTTCACCCTGCGCTTTTTGAAAATGTCGGATACGACCCCTCCCGGTTTACCGGGTTTGCCTTTGGCATGGGTATTGATCGTATTGCCATGCTGAAATACGGTATTGACGACATCAGAAAATACTTTGACAATGATTTAAGGTTCTTAAGGCAGTTTTAGTATGAAAGCAAGTATAGGCTGGTTGAACGATTATACCCCCATTAACATGGATGTGCATTCCCTTGCCAATGCCCTTACCATGGCCGGGCTGGAAGTTGAGGCGGTGACCGACCGGTTTGGCTACCTGGACAAAGTGGTTGTCGGCCGGATTGTTGAAATCGAACCTCACCCGAATGCGGATAAATTGAAACTTGTTAAGGTGGACGTGGGCCGTCAAACACTTGCTGTGGTATGCGGTGCTCCCAATGTTTCCCATGATATACTCGCGCCTGTGGCTCTGCCGGGCACCGTCTTTCCCAACGGATTTACCCTTGAAAAAAGCATCATCCGTAAGGTGGAATCCGAAGGTATGATTTGCAGTGAAGCCGAGTTGGAACTGGGAAAAGACAAAAGCGGGATAATGATCTTAAGCCCCTCTTTACCTGTCGGAGAAAAATTGTCAAAGGCGCTTAAACTTTCGGACGCGGTGATTGAAGTGGATCTGACTCCGAACAGGCCCGATTGTCTCAGTATGATCGGAATCGCACGGGAAATTTGCGGGATTCAAAAAACAAAGATTAAATACCCGGATATGAGCCTTGATGACCCGACAGATGATATTTCCGGGTTGGCCTCCGTTACCATTAAAGATCCGGATCACTGTCCGCGATATGCCGCCCGGCTGCTAACCGATATTACTGTTGGTCCCTCTCCTTTCTGGCTTGCCGACCGCCTGCTGTCTGTTGGTTTGAAACCGATAAACAACATTGTAGATATTACCAATTTTGTCTTAATGGAGACCGGCCAGCCCCTTCATGCTTTTGACTATGATCGTCTGGCTGAAAACAGAATCGTGGTGCGCCGGGCAAATGAAGGTGAATTGTTTACCACCCTTGATATGAATGAACGGAAGCTGACCGCAGACATGCTGATGATCTGTGATGGCGAGAAACCGGTTGCTGTCGGCGGTGTCATGGGCGGACTCAATTCAGAAATTGAAGAGACAACCACCAAAGTCCTTATTGAAAGTGCGTATTTTGATCCTATCAGTATTAGGAAAACTTCAAAAAAGCTGGGGCTTAACACGGAAGCTTCCCATCGTTTTGAACGTGGGGTGGACCCGGAGGGGACTGTTCCAGCGTTGAACAGGGCTGCCCGGCTAATGGTAGAAATCGGCGGCGGCAAATTAGTTAAAGGAATCATTGATGAATATCCAAAAAAAATTCCGCCAAAGACAATTCGCTTAAAAATAAGCAAAACCAACCGGCTCCTCGGCACCCAACTGAGCAGGGATGATATCAAGGAACTGCTGGAATCCATTGGGCTTTCAGTTAAAAAAAATGACGCAGACACCTTGACGGTGGTTCCGCCTTCTTTCCGGGTGGACATTGAACGGCCGGAAGACCTTATGGAAGAGGTGGCACGTCTTTCAGGGTATAACAATATACCGACCACCTTTCCGAGTATACCTGCCAAGGCGCGAAAACCGATGAAACAGCTCGATACCCGAAGACGTATCCTGCAACTGATGACCGGTTTCGGTTTTTGCGAAACAATCAACTATAGTTTTATAAACAGCCTGTCCTGTGACCGTCTTAATCTACCAACCGACGATTATAGAAGAAACACGGTTGATATTATAAACCCCCTTACTGAAGATCAGACGGTAATGAGGACATCCTTGGTTCCAGGTCTTCTTGAAACCGCATATCGCAACATTTCAAAACAGCAAAAGAATCTCAAGCTGTTTGAAATGGGGAAAATATATATTAAAAAAGACGAGGACAGCCTACCGGAAGAAACAGAAATGCTGGCAGGCCTCTGGACGGGTGTACGGCTGGATGATTCGTGGTATGCAAAAGAAACCCCCTGTGATTTTTTTGACCTAAAAGGGGCAGTTGAAGGGCTGCTAAAAGGCCTGAGTATCGATTCCATCCGATTCTCCGGTTTGGCGAACGATTTATGCGTTTATACAAAACCGGGATATACCGCAGAAATTTTCTCCGCCAAGGAACATTTGGGATTGGTGGGAGAGATTCACCCTCTCGTTCTTGGTAATTTTAACCTGAAGCAGGCAGTATATATTTTTGAACTTAGCCTCGACCGCCTCAATGCGCTTTTGCCTGACACCCGACAGTCAAAACCGATTCCAAAATTTCCGGCTGTTTCCCGGGATATCACCGTTATCGTTAACCAAAATACGGAATCAGGGGCCATACTCGAATGTATTCAAAACATTCAAGAACAACTGGTTGAAAGCATGCATCTTTTTGATGTTTTTGCCGGCGATCCGATTCCGCCGGGAAAAAAAAGCGTTTCTATTAGAGTGACTTACAGATCCAATAAAAAAACACTTGAAGATGAGGATGTCGGCCATATACATAAAGCAATGACAGACAGACTTATTAAAGAATTTGATGCGGGTCTGCCTGAATAAATATCAGAGTCCAAAGGGCTTGTCTTGGATTATCCCTGAAAGGGTTTATATCGTAAACACCATAAGTTTCGGGATGCGAGTTACGGGTTATAAAACAGGAATTATTTCCCATTAGCAACTCGCGACCCGTAACCCGCAACATGGGCCAATCAATCCGGCCTAGCCGTTTGCCTCTGACCCGATCCTTTGGGTTCGGGTATTTGCTTGATAAAACAAATAATCCAGTTGCCGACTCGATGTGAGCATGCAGATGGAAAATCAACCCAGGCCCCAAATACCCGATAAATTATACTTCAAAATCGGAGAAGTGAGCGCCATCACCGGGCTTCCGACATACGTACTGAGATTCTGGGAAACTCAATTCACCAAGATCAAACCCAAGCGTACCTCATCAGGTCAAAGATTATACCGGAAAAATGATGTCAAGACGGTTTTAACCATTAAAAGCCTTTTGCACGAAAAAAAATTTACCATTAAAGGGGCGGTACAGCATTTAAAGATCGATCCCACGGCCAAAGACAAATCGTCGCTCTCTGATACATTAAAAGAAATACGTTTGGAGCTTGAAAGCCTCCGTCGCATGCTGGGTAAATGAAAAAATAAGTAATATTCGGATTTATTTCTGAAAAATATTGACAAGGTGTATTTTTTGTCATAGTTATTCAGCTTTGGTAAGCGGGCATAGCTCAGTTGGTAGAGTACAAGCTTCCCAAGCTTGGTGTCGCGAGTTCGAATCTCGTTGCCCGCTCCATAAGCAGAGACCGTTGAAGGGGACATTTTTTCAAAAGTGTTTCGAAGTCCGCCTTTTCATTTACACGGGCCAGTATATGGGTAGAGCTTTTATGTATGTTTGGTTTGGAGTTAACTTTTTCCTATGGGTAATTACATGAACAGTTAAATCTTATAGCTCTACTGCAAAGGATATATCTGAATGAAAAGAACGGGCGACAGCCCGTTTTTTTATTTTTAGGGGCAAGAGAAAAGCCCGGTGAAAAAATATAAAAAAAGCAAAAATAAAAAGCTTGGCTCCAGGGGAAATGCGTTTCCTGTGGAAAACAGGATAAAAATAGCAGCCACTGTAAAAGATCTGGCTGAACCATTATGCGAAAGTGAGGGAATCGAACTTGTTTATGTTGAGTATCAGCCGGAGGCAGCAGGGATGATACTCAGGCTTTATATAGACAAACCACAAGGGGTGACGATAGATGATTGCACTTACATCAGTCGTCAGCTAGGCGATATCCTGGATGTAAATCTTGAAGGCGCCGGGGCATACAGGTTGGAAGTTTCATCCCCCGGGCCTGACCGCCCGCTGTGGAAAAAAAATGACTTCGACAGATTCAAGGGAAACCTTGCCAGGATAAAGACATCTCACCCTTTTGACGGGCAAAAAAATTTTAAAGGAATTCTGCTTGGTATATCAGATGAAAAAGTAAAACTGATGGTTGATAACAAAAATGTCGCCATTCCATTGGGGGAAATTGCAAGAGCGCGGCTGGTGAATTACGGAGAAAATCGATGTTTATAACAGATATAAAACATGTCGTTGACCAGGTAAGTCGAGATAAAGGTATCGACCGTGATATCCTGATCCAGGCACTTGAAGAAGCCTTAAAATCTGCGGCCAGGAAAAAATACGGAAATCAAATTGATATTGAAGTACAGTATAATGAAGAGGTTGGTGAAATAGAGGTTTTCCAGTTTAAAGAAGTCGTAGAGGAAATAACTGAACCTGACCTCCAGATTGGCCTTGAAGAGGGACGTAAACTTGATGCGGAGTGTGAGATTGGCGACAGTCTCGGAACAAAAATGGACACCAGCACTTTTGGTCGAATCGCTGCCCAGTCAGCCAAACAGGTGATTATCCAGAAAATTAAGGATGCGGAAAAAGTTGCCATCTATTCAAGCTTTGTCACTCGAAAGGGTGAAATTATAAACGGAATTGTCCAGCGCATTGATCGTGGTGACATTATTGTTAATATTGGCCAAACAGAGGGTATTCTTCCGGCGCGGGAACAGGTGCCAAGAGAAAGCTACAGACGAGGTGATCGCATAAGGGCATATATACTGGACGTTTTGGAGGATACGCGTGGTCCACAGATTGTCCTGTCAAGAACTCACCCGAACTTTCTCATTAATCTGTTCAAAACAGAAGTTCCTGAAATCAACGAAGGTATTGTCAACATCATGGGAGCAGCGCGCGAACCGGGTGTTCGGGCAAAATTTGCGGTCGCCTCAACCAGCTCGGACATCGATCCTGTAGGAGCTTGTGTCGGCATGAAGGGCAGCCGTGTCCAAAACGTGGTTCAAGAGCTCAGAGGTGAAAAGATAGATATCATATCCTGGCATGTTGATCCGGCGAAATTTGTATGTAATGCTTTGGCGCCTGCTGAAATATCGAGAGTGATTATTGATGAAGATAATCGCTCCATGGAAGTCATTGTTCCGGATGAATTCCTGTCAATCGCCATCGGAAAGAAAGGACAGAATGTGCGACTGGCTTCCAAGCTGTCAGGGTGGCACCTTGACGTTAAGAGCGAGACACTATACAGCGAAGCCATGAAAAGTGGATATGAGTCTCTGGTGGCTTTGCCCGGAATAGGCGTTAGCATGGCTGATGCCCTGTATGAAAAAGGACTGTTTTCTGCTGAAGAAATCAGCAATGCCAGTGTAGAAGATTTGACCCAAATCAGGGGTATTGGTGAGGGGAAAGCCGAAAAATTAATATCCGCAGCAACGGAGCTGGTTAAAATGGCTGCAGAAAAAGATGAAACAGAAGATGTATCCGAAGATAAATCGGAAGATATAACCGAAAACAAACCCAATGATAAGGAAACCTAGGAACTGAGCGACATCATATCTTATTTGTTAAGTATGGTAACAGTCCCATAGGCGATTCCCCGGTCAAACCGGGCTAAAATGGAAAAACGACTGTTTGTTTCTAATAAATATATTCCGTTTTAAACGATGAAAAACTCGTATATAAGCGATGGTAAAGAAAGAACAGGACGACCAATACGCTCCAACAATTTCCTCATTCAAAACGGAACATATTTATGGGGGTAACTATACCTGGCTTAAAGTTATTTATAAATGAGTCCTAAGCCAATAGGGGGATAGATGGCAAAAACCAGAATATATGAACTTGCCAGAGAATTCAACATGACAAACACTGTTCTCCTGGAAAAGATAAAGGAGATAGGTATCAGTGTGAAGAGCCATATGAGTGTTCTGGATGATGAAACTGTAGGCATGATTCAATCTGAGCTTTTCAGTAAAAAGCCGGATGCGATCGAAGAAGTACGCATTAAACCAACTGTGATCAGGCGGCGCAAAAGATCTGTTTCCAAGAAAGCGGTTCCCGAACCCAAGGTTCAGGCGGAAGAAGTGTTGACCGAAAAAAAACCTGAAGACAAGCCTGCTTCAGATAAAACAGTCGAAGAAAGCAAAACTTCAAAGGCAAGTGCTAAGATTAAAAAGGTTGAGAAAAAGGCTGCCGATAAGGCTGTGCCGAAAAAAGATGTCAAAGAAAAGGTTGAAAAACCGTCTACTATAAAAAAAGTTACTCCCAAAAAGAAAAAGGTTAAGAAGGAAGTTGCGGCAAAAATCATTAAATTGCCAACAACCCCTGTTGAAAAAACGCCTCGAAAGATAAAAGCCAAAGATAAAAAACCGGAACCAAAAGTTAAAACATCCACTCCATCCGTCAAGGCTGTGCCAAAAGTAATGCCCTTGAAAACGGATTTGCCTCCCAAGGAAGTAAAGGGAAAGAAACGAAAGAAAAAGACCGGCGAAAAAGATGGAGATCGAAAATTTTTTGAAAAAAAGATCTCTTTTAGAAAAAAAGCGGTTGTTGAAGCCAAAGATCTGTATTCCAAGAAACGTCGTGGTCGAAAAGACCGAAAAACAGCTAAAGGAAAAGCGGTTGGAACCGGACAGAAAACGCAGATTACGACCGCCAAAGCCATTAAACGAAGAATAAAAATCGATGAAACCATTATTCTTTCCGATTTGGCCAAACGTATGGGAATTAAGGCCGGTGAAATGATTAAAGCCTTGATGACCATGGGCGTTATGGCAACTGTCAATCAAACCATTGATTTTGATACGGCCGTTCTGGTTGCCTCAGAGTTTGATTATGAAGTCGAACGTGCCGCTTTTGAAGAAGAAATTGTGTTAAAGGTGGAAAAAGATGATCCTGATAAAATGGTCGAAAGGGCGCCGGTAGTAACCATTATGGGCCATGTTGATCATGGTAAAACATCTCTTCTGGACGTGATACGAAAAACCAGAGTTACGGCTGCTGAAGCAGGGGGGATTACGCAACATATCGGTGCCTATAACGTTATGACTGATAACGGCCGAATCGTCTTTCTGGATACTCCGGGACATGAAGCTTTTACTGCCATGCGGGGAAGAGGCGCTAAAATGACGGATATCGTCGTTCTGGTTGTTGCTGCAGATGACGGGGTTATGCCGCAAACCATTGAAGCGATTAATCACTCCAAAGCTGCAGGGGTACCAATTATTGTGGCAGTGAATAAAATCGATAAGGCAAATGCGGATACTGAGAAAGTCTATCGCGAGCTTTCAGAAGAAGGGCTTACTGCCGAAGATTGGGGAGGAGACACCATTTTTGCCAGGGTTTCTGCAAAGCAAAACACCGGCATTGATGAACTGCTGGAGATGATACTTTTGCAATCCGAAGTGCTTGAATTAAAAGCCAATCCGGAAAAGCCGGCTAAAGGGTATGTTGTTGAGTCAAAGATAGATCCCGGCAGGGGCGCAGTTGCGACAGTGCTTATACAGGACGGGACCCTTCATGCCGGAGATCCTGTTGTGTGTGGAATTCATTATGGAAAAGTTCGTGCCCTGTTGAATGACAGAGGACGTCAAGTGGAATCGGCCGGTCCGTCCATACCTGTTGAAGTGATCGGTCTTACCGGCGTGCCGATGGCCGGAGATGAATTGATTGCCCTTTCAGATGAAAAAAGTGCCAAACAGGTCAGTATTCATCGGGTACAGCGACAGCGCTCTAAAGAACTTGCCAAAACAAGTCGATTAAGTCTTGAAAAGCTATATGAAAAGATTCAGGAAGGTGAACTGAAAGACTTGAATATAATAATCAAAGCGGATGTCCATGGTTCCATTGAAGCGATCTCGGATTCTTTGACCAAACTTTCCAATGAAGAAGTAAAAATTAGTGTCATTCATTCCGCTACAGGCACCATTACGGAATCGGATATTTCTCTGGCGGCGGTTTCGGATGCGATAATTATCGGATTTAACGTTCGGCCAAGTCCCAAGGTTCAAGCCTTTGCCGGCGAAGAAAATGTCGATATACGTTTTTATAATATTATTTATGATGTGATTAACGATATTAAAAGTGCCATTGTGGGGATGATGTCTTCGACTTTTGAAGAAAAGGTTCTTGGCCTGGCCGAGGTTCGTGAAGTATTCCATGTTCCCAAAGTTGGTTCCATTGCCGGCTGTCATGTGACCGACGGAAAAATCGAACGCGGGCAACTGTTGCGCCTTGTCCGGGACGGCGTTGTCTTGTTTGAAGGCAAGAATTCTTCACTTAGGCGTTTTAAAGATGATGTGAAAGAAGTTCAGAGTGGGTATGAATGTGGCATAGGAATTGAAAACTACAACGACATCAAGGTGGGTGACGTCATAGAATGCTATTATTTGGAAGAAATTAAACCCGAATTATAGCAAAAAATGGATCACTGCTCAGTCTTCAACCCAAATAGCTGTGTAGCTAAAAATATGGTGCGTGTTCAATGGTAGTGGGAATGGGAATTATTACATTCAGGTTACATGAATGTCACTCCTTGAAAGGCAAAAGAAAAATTATTAAATCGATTATCCGCCGGTTGCAAAATAAGTTTAACGCTTCCGTGGCTGAGGTCGGTTTCAATGATATTTATCAAAGATCTCAAATAGGTTTTTCCCTGGTGGGAAACAACCGAAAAGTGGTAAACTCAAAGATAGACAAGGTTTTTAATATGGCGGAAGAATTTGGACTTGGCGAAATCATTGATACTGAAATGGAAATCATCAGTATAAACAATTTTAAAAGTTAACCATGATAAATTATGAGCGTTCTGACAGGGTAAGCGGCCTGATACAGCAAGTTCTGTCGGAGATACTCCAAAAAGGGATAAAAGATCCCCGTCTTAAAATGACCACCATTACCAATGTCAAAATGTCGCGGGATTTAAGAGTTGCGCGGATCTACTATGCCATATCCGGTGGAGAAAAAAGTGTCGAAGAAGTTGCCCAGGGATTTAAAAGTGCCAGGGGATTTGTGAAAAGATCTCTTGCCGGTAAGCTCGGGCTGCGTTATATGCCTGAACTTGAATTTTTTTATGACGACTCTTTCGATTACGGAGATCATATAAACAAAATTCTAAAGTCAATACAAAAGGAAAATGGATCGGATAATCAATCAACTGCAAAGCAGTAATCATGTTTTGCTGGCATCTCATGCAAACCCTGACGGTGATGCGGTCGGTTCCACCATCGCTATGGGGCTTTTGCTAAACGCAGCAGATAAGAAAATAACTTTGTACAACGAAAGTTCGATTCCTGCCGTATATCGTTTCCTGCCCCGTGTTGAAATGATTGGAAATCAGCTTAATTCGGCCAATGAATTTGATACCGCCGTTATCCTTGATTGCAGTGATTTAGCACGTATCGGCACAGCCGCTTCCATGGTAAAGAATATACCGGCAATTATCAATATGGACCACCATATTTCCAATAGCCATTTTGGTCATTTCCACTTCATTGATCCATCTGCCAGTTCAACTGCGGAAATAATTTACCAGCTGATAAAAAAGATGGATGTTGCCATTGATAAGAGCATGGCTACCTCGATATACACAGGGATATTAACCGACACAGGTTCATTTCGTTTTTCCAATACAACCCAGGCGGCTTTTGCCATATGTCGGGAAATGGTTGAAAAAGGAGTTGACCCTTCTGATGTTGCCCAGCATGTGTATGGCAGGTACTCTCTTGGCCGAATTAAACTTTTGAATCTTGCGCTAGATTCAATTGAAATTCTGCATAATGGGAAACTGTCGATAATGACCGTTACCCAGGAAATGCTAAGCAAAACGCGTACAAGCGCTGAAGATATTGATGGTCTTATCAATTACGCCAGACGAATAGAAGATGTAAAAATAGCAGCACTTATTCATGAGAAACAAAACGGCGGACACCATTTAAAAGGTTCCGGCCAATTTCACATCAGCCTCAGATCTGATGGAACTGTGGACGTTTCCGCCATTGCCGCTTCTTTTGGTGGAGGCGGGCATGCAACTGCAGCAGGATTCGACGTACAAGCAGGCCTGGATAAAATAAAATCTGATATTGCAAACTTGTCAGAAAAAAATTAAGCCTAAATTGCTTATAGTGGTTTTCTTTCAAAAACAGACCCGACAGCGCACTCAAGGGGATCAGGTTTTACTTGGCAAATGATTTATGAGCAGGTTATCCGGCATCAGAGATCCAGCTTCAAAAAACCGGAAGGAATTAAACGGCGTATTGGTTGTTGATAAGCCCGCCGGTATTTCATCGGCAAAAGTAGTTGCTATTGTAAAAAAAGCTTTGTCGGCCAATAAAGTTGGGCACACGGGGACGCTGGATCCTTTTGCCACAGGTGTATTGGCATGCTGTATCAATCATGCGACCAAACTGGCAACGTTTTTTTTGCCAGGCAACAAGAAATACACCGCCCTGGTTCATCTGGGCGTTGAAACTGATACACAGGATTCGACCGGGAACATTATAGCAACATGCAATAAGGTTGATTTTTCCGAAAATTTGATTCGGTCGGTATTTAAACGGTTTGAGGGAAAAATTGAACAGCTTCCGCCGGTTTTTTCGGCATTGAAACACAAGGGTGTGCCCCTTTACAAATTGGCCAGAAAGGGAAGACCCGTGCAAAAACCGTCAAGAAGTGTCTTTATTTCATACATAGACATCCTTGACATTAACTTGCCGTTTGTGAGATTTGAGGTTCTCTGCTCTTCAGGAACCTATGTCAGGACCCTTTGCGCGGACATAGGAACATCTCTTGGTTGTGGGGCTCATCTGAAAGAACTGCGGCGAACCGAAAGCAGTCAATTTTCAATCAGCGATGCGGTAACCATACCTGAGTTGAAAAAACTGGCAAAATGCGGGAAACTTTCCCGGCGTCTGATAACCATGACGGACGCATTGAAGGATATGACCGGTTTTATGGCAAATGATAATTTGACCCAAAAAATTTTTCATGGCAGTATCATCACTAGAAAGGATGTTTTCCCTGATTTAAAGAAAAATCAGACCGGCCAGGAGGGTTTGTTCAAGATTGTTAACCGCGAAAATAAACTTATTGCTGTATTAACCCTTGATAAAGGAAAAAACAGCTTTAAATATAACTGTGTTTTTCATACATAGCATATAAATTCATCCCAATAACAGGAGGCAAACAAAAAGTGGTATTTACAACAGAAAGTAAAAAAAAGCTGATTGAAAAATTTAGGCTGCACGAAGAGGATACAGGTTCACCGGAAGTCCAGATTGGACTTTTGACCAACCGTATCTCCTATCTTACCGAGCATCTGAAGATTCATAAAAAAGACCATCATTCCAGAAGAGGTTTGCTGATGCTGGTAGGCAGACGCCGCAGACTATTAAATTATGTGAAATTCAAGGATGTGAACCGGTACCGAGCTATCATCGAAACCCTGGGTCTTAAGCGATAGATCTGACCACCCTTTATCTCTTCGGATCTGATGGTTTGGATGTTATTTTTAGAGTAGTTCTGATTTCAATAACCGGGAGATTACAAAACAGCTGGCGTAAAATTAAGTGGCTTTTTACACAGTGATCCTTTTAAAGTCACTTTATTTTTAGGAGAAAACATGGAAAATTTATTTAAAACGGATTTCGGAGGGAAATCCCTTACTATCCAAACAGGAAAGGTTGCAAAACAGGCTTCCGGTTCGGTGATGGTTCAATATGGAGAAACAATGGTGCTGGTTTCAGTCGTATCCGCCCATGAGGAACGGTCGACCGATTTTCTTCCCCTTACCGTTGAATACGTAGAAAAGATTTATGCTGCCGGCAGGATACCCGGTAATTATTTCAGGCGTGAAATAGGACGACCCAGTGAAAAGGAAACACTTACCTCCCGTTTGATCGACCGGCCGATCCGTCCCCTGTTTCCCAAAGGATATCGCTATGAAACTCAAGTCATTGCAACTGTTCTTTCAATGGATCAGGAAAATGATCCGGATATACTTGCTATGATCGGGGCATCCGCAGCTTTGGAAATATCAGATATTCCATTCGCAGGCCCCATCGCCTGCGCCCGTGTGGGTCGTATCAATGGTAACCTTGTGGTCAATCCGGCGATCAGTGATTATGAAAGTTCCGATATTAACATCATTGTTGCCGGTTCCAAAACAGGGGTGGTCATGGTTGAAGGTGGCGGAGATGTTGTCAGTGAATCCGACATGCTTGAAGCTGTTTTATTCGGTCACCGCGCCATGCAGCCTGTTATTGAGCTTCAGCAAAAATTAAAAGACGCTGCCGGAAAAGCAAAACGTCCTTTTGCCCTCCCGGAAAAAGATCCAGCCCTGGTAGACATGATTGAAACCAAAGCGATGTCTTCTATGCGTGAAGCTGTTCTGATTCCGGAAAAAATCCAGCGTTCGGCTTCTCTTCGTGCAGTTAAAGCGAAAATTTTTGAAAATCTTGGTGAAGACTATGCAGATAGGAGAACGGAGGTATACGAAATCCTTAATGACATCCAGAAGAATATTTGCCGCATACTTATCTTAAAAGAAGGACGTCGTATCGATAACAGAAAGTTCGATGAAATAAGACCGATTACATGTGAAGCTGGCGTTTTGCCCCGACCTCATGGCAGTGCACTTTTTACCCGGGGAGAAACCCAGGTGCTGGGTGTGCTTACTCTTGGATCAGGCCGGGATGAGCAGCGAGTGGAAACGTTGAGCGGGGAAGAATTAAGGCCATTTATGCTGCATTACAATTTTCCGCCTTTTTCGGTTGGAGAGGTTAAAAGAATCGGCGGTCCCAGCCGCAGGGATATCGGCCATGGCGGGCTGTCAACAAGAGCCATTGAAAAAGTACTACCTTCCAAAGAAGAATTTGACTATACCATCCGTATTGTCTCCGAGGTTTTAGAATCCAATGGTTCTTCATCCATGGGCACTGTGTGCTCAGGAATACTGGCACTTATGGATGGAGGGGTTCCTATCAAAGCCCCTGTTGCAGGCATTGCCATGGGCCTCGTTAAAGAGGAAGACCAGGTGGTGATTCTCTCCGATATTCTTGGAGATGAAGATCATACCGGGGATATGGATTTTAAGGTTGCCGGGACAAAAGACGGTATCACTGCGCTTCAGATGGATATAAAAATCCTAGAACTGTCACGAGAAATAATGGAAAAAGCCTTGGAACAGGCTCGCGTCGGCAGACTGTTCATTCTCGACAGGATGCTTGAGGCTTTGAAAGAGCCTCGTAACAAAATTTCACCTCACGCACCCACCATCATTACCATTAATGTTGTTCCCGACAAAATCCGCGAAGTGATCGGCCCAGGGGGGAAAACCATCCGCTCCATTCAAAGTGAAACAAATACGCAGGTTGAAATAGATGATTCGGGTCTGGTAAAAATTGCCGCTGTTTCAAAAAAGGATGGAGAGGCTGCAAAAGAGATGATAAACGAAATTATTGCCGTACCCGAAGTCGGACGAATCTATCAAGGGACGGTGGTCAAAATCATGGATTTTGGCGCGTTTGTGCAGATCATGCCCGGCACGGACGGGCTGGTTCATATCTCCCAGCTTGCCGATCATCGAGTGGCAAAAGTGACCGATATTGTAAAAGAAGGAGAAAAAATAAAGGTTAAAGTCCTAGAGGTCAACCGGGATGGAAAGATTCGCCTGAGCCTTAAAGCAGCGCTTGAAGAGGAAAGTTGATGGCGTCGTAAAAAAATTCCATCTACTGCGTTGTAGCCTTTTTATCCCCCTGATTTTTAGCGGGGGTATATGGAACTTTTTACTTAGCCATCGGTATTACTTTTTACCAGACCAAAGTTGATTAGAGATAAAAGGCAGAAGGCACAAAGTCAGCAGAAAAAAGTAAAGAATCCACACCCAAAGGGTGTGGATTTTAAAATTGAATAAAAAAGAATGAAAAAAACCGTAAATAAAACAACTTTAAAAAACGGTGTCCGCATTCTGACGAAAAAAATGCCCCATGCCCACAGCGTGTCGATGGGCGTATGGGTAGATGTTGGGGCCAGGGATGAATCGCTGAAGGAAAACGGGCTTTCCCATTTAATCGAACACATGATTTTTAAAGGGACCCAAAAGCGGACGGCTTTTCAGATTGCCAAGCAGTTCGATGCTCTGGGTTGCAGTACCAATGCCTTTACCGGTTATGAAAACACCTGTTACCATGCAAGAGTCATGGACAGCCACTTGGAAACCGTTGTTGATATTCTTTCCGATATTTTTTTAAACTCTGTTTTTGATGAAAAAGAGCTGGAAAAAGAGCGGCCTGTTATTTTACAGGAAATCGGAATGGTTGAGGATAATCCGGAAGAATATGTCCATGTCCTTTCAAATACCGCTTTCTGGGGGGACAATCCCCTGGGACGCTCTATTCTTGGAACCAAAGAAAACATACTTGGTTTCAGTGCAGATGATATTAGACATTTTTTTAAGCGCTTCTATCAACCGGACCGAATTGTCATTTCCATTGCAGGAAACCTTTCCCATAAAAAAGCGGTTGACCTGGTAGGCCCCAACTTTGAATCTGTCAAACCGGGTGATTCGTTCCCTGAACGGATGACTCCCTTGGCACATTCTGCCGTCAATCTGAACCACAGGGATTCGGAACAGGGGCATATCTGTCTGGGAGCAAAAGGGATATCTATTACTGATCCCCGCAGGTTTGCATTTTCTATTTTAAATGCCGTTTTTGGGGGAAATATGAGTTCGAGGCTGTTCCAGAATTTACGGGAACAGAGAGGCCTGGCTTACTCTGTGTATTCTTTCATGTCGTCTTATGTAGATACCGGCATGGCAGGTGCCTATGTTGGCGTAGATCCCGGGAAAGCAAAGGAATCCATCGAGCTGATCTTAAAAATAATGACTCAGCTCAAGGAAGTCCGGATAGGTGAATCCGAACTGGAAGAAGCCAAACAATACATTAAAGGAAATCTTTTTCTTGCAGCTGAAAGTATTGACAACCAGATGGTGCGCCTGGCACTGAGTGAAATAAATTTTAACCGGCATATTCCACTGGAAACAATGGTGGAGAAAGTAGAACGGGTGACCGCAGATAATGTCCTCGAACTGGCAAAAGTGCTGTTTCAACCCGGGCATATGTCTTTGACCCTTCTTGGACCGACTGTCGATAAAGAGTCCTTTGAAGATATTTTAAGCTTTTAATCCTACAACGCAACTTACCAGCTTTATTTAGCAACAATTTTATTTTGTGCCATGCGATATTGTTGCGTGTTACGGGTTGCGAGATACGGGTTATGAAAAGGAT
Organism: Thermodesulfobacteriota bacterium; assembly: GCA_034189135.1. Taxonomy (NCBI): domain Bacteria; kingdom Pseudomonadati; phylum Thermodesulfobacteriota; species Thermodesulfobacteriota bacterium. The sequence goes on from JAXHVO010000138.1 coordinate 55,719, forward strand.
TATTTCCTATTAACAACTCGCAACACGCAACTCGTAACTCGGAACACTTAAGTGATAGGCAAACAAACAAGTTAAAAAAGACGTATTATGGTTTTCGATAAATGTCCTTGTAATGTGATTTCATGGATTCCACTCCGTTAGTTAAATTTCTTCTCCTCAGGCCAAAACAGGATGCAGATATACCCTTGCCACGTTATATGACCCCCCAGTCAGCTGGAATGGATATCTGTGTAGCCATAGAAAATGATATGGTTCTTGAAGCCGGGGAAATCGCACTGCTTCCCACCGGATTTGCCATGGCCATTCCCCAAGGATTTGAAGCCCAGATACGTCCTAGAAGCGGTTTGGCCGTAAAACATGGTATCGGGCTTATAAATTCACCAGGGACTATAGATGCGGACTACAGGGGAGAGGTGAAACTAGCGGTGATCAACCTGGGCAAAGAGCCATACCTGTTCAGGCGGGGAGACAGAGTGGCCCAGATGGTCATCCAAAAGGTATACCAGGCCGGACTTAAAGTCGTGGAAAAGCTTGATGAGACCGAACGCAATACAGGCGGTTTCGGGCACACCGGATGAAACCAAGGGGAAACAGCTTTTTACCCGATCACTTATAGATAAAAATGGGCGGAAAAATTTTATCTTCCGCCTATTATAAAAAGAGACCTTTGAAAAATGGTGATTTTTATTCGAGTTCAAGGAAGACGATCCGCCTAAGGCGGATTAACCACAGGAATAAATGGAATATTTCGAGGATTAAAATTTAAGTCTGACGCAGAAATCGGATAAAAAGTGCCGTTTTGCAAAGGTCTCAAAAACATAGCTATAGCAAAGTCTCTTATTTTTTCATGGCTTCAACCATATCGGGTGAATTGAACATTTCTTCTAGTTTCTGCCGGAAAGCGTCGGAGACTTTTTTTTCATATACTTTTAAAAATCCCATTCCTTTGATTTTACCGAGGTGATCATGTCCGGATAAATACTTTTCGGCACGGACGTTACCTGAACGATTCATTACTTGCAATTTAAAATCGTAATTTAAGCCGAGATTTCCCCCTGCGCCCAGATCTGGTTTCCATTCTTTAAAACTAAGAAAAACCGCTTGGGGTGCTCCTTTTTCTGAAAATTTTTTCAAGACATTATTATAATCATCGTTCGGCGCAAGGCTTACGCGGATAGCTTGATAGCCTTTTTTATTCAACGCATTGCTGAGTGCTTCGCACATATCTTCAGCCAGAGGACGACCGCTGGTTGTGGTCACATAAAATGGATTTCCCCAGCCGCCACGAATGATACCGGACAACTGCGGTTTGTTTCTTTGGGAAATGATAGGTTCACGCTGGTCCTGTACCCCTACAGAAATGATGTCCGTACCGGAAAATTTAAAATCAGGGGCAG
>JAXHVO010000139.1 GCA_034189135.1 Thermodesulfobacteriota bacterium
TGAAAGCCTTTCAGAATTTGGGTTTTTGGTTTCGTCACCATCTGTATACCCTTATTCTAAAGGCTTTTCCAGCTTTTTTAGATGGTTATTACTACTTTTTTTCGCTCAATTGGGGTATAAATTATAAAAAAGAGACCTTACAACTTAATTTTTCACTAAAGTCGGAAGCAATTAATGCCGATAAGTAAATAATAGAAAATCCATGGACTGAAAGGCTGGTTTAAATGAACGACGTGGAATATTGTTGCGAATGTGATGAACCGATTACCTCTGACCCCATCTATGATGAGTCGGTCACAGGAGATGAAATTGGTCCACTTTGCAAAAAATGCCACAAAAATTTAATGGACGAGGGGATAGTCGAAAGAGGTGTACATATTAAACATTTTCATGGATAGTCACCCAGGGCCATACTAAAGGTGCACTCAAAAATACCTTTACAGTCTAGGATCTTTGCAAAATGGCATGGTTAGACCTTCAATCAGCTTCTTAACCTTCTGGACTCATAGCCTCTCAGCCTTTATTCCTTCTCAGCGTTTATGGTCTAACAGCACGCACCCACCCGCACTTACCCAGGTTGACTCCCCGCCTTGTATAAACATTTTCGCGCTTCGAAGTTACAATTAAAGCCTTTTTATGATGTCCTTTGATAAAAATCTCAGATGTCCAGTACCATGTTGCTCTTTTATCGGGGAAGGAAGGTTCCTTTTTATAAAGACTTGCCAGCTCGCTTGCATCCGGCAATCTCCAGTCCCTGTATCCTCCGGTTTTAAGACTGTTCACATATTTTTGGGCAGATTTATAATCGAGGCATTTATTTAGTGCCGCTCTGGAATCCAATAAACACCACTTTAGACCGGTGTTTGTATCAGTAAAGGTGCCGTCATTATCTGAAACATAGCGCCTGCCGGTTTTATTCAGCATTGTTTTAATTTTATCCCTTTCTCTTTTTATCCGGTCTTTTTCTCTTTGTATTTGGGCCTGTTGCCTGCTGTGCTGTTTTTCTGACTGCTGATGTTTTAAAGAGAGGTTTCTATTTTTCAGGCGCGATAGTATGGGTTTTGCATAGTCAATATATGGCCCTGAAGAAGTATAACTAATATAGTTTTCCAACGCATATATTCTTTCAGCTAAACTATGTTGCTCATTTTTACTGTATTTAAGAACGGTTTCCCATTTTTTAATTTCGTCTATCTTTTTCGCTATTTTGGACAGTTCGTTATTTATCTCGTCTTTTTTATCAGTGTCAGGATGTTTTGCGAGAAAGCTGTAATAAGCCTTTCTAGCTAGCCAATAATTTTTTCCAGCTCGTTTGATATGAGCCATCAAAAAATCGTAGTCCTTTTGTTCCTGTAACTTTGTTTTCAACTCGAATACTTCGTCTAAATGGTAGTTGTTTTTGAATATATCGATAAACCTGGTGCACAGCTCAATACCCCTGTCCCATTGTTTCTGCTGCTCAATAAGATCAACTTCTCTTATTAGGTAGTCATAATACTCTTCCCCGGTATCTGCAATTAATTCCTCCACCGCGCTGACGTGTTGACCACCGGGATGCTTTGAGAGATAGGACAGGTAAGCATCAATACGCTTACCATACTCGCTTTGGGCAACTCCGGCCAATTGTTTATATTCTATGTCATCGATCAAACTGGGTATTTGTGCAATTTTAAGTTGAATTTCTTCAGCAAAAGTTCCTTCGGGATACTTTGAAAGATATTCGGTATAGATGGCAGTGGCTTTTTTTTCGTAACTTGAGTCAATGGAAAGCTTTGCAACATTTTTTAGGGTCGATTGAAAATCCTGTTCTTCCATAAGATGTTGAATTTCCCATATCTTCTCTTTTAATTCTTCAGTGTAAGCATTCGGGGGGTGAGAATTAACATATTCTTCCAGCAGCATCTCCTTTTCTTCCAAGGTGCTTAGCTCTTCGGTCTGCACAAGAAGATTTTTATATTCATTTTTTAACCGACCCTGTTTTATGACACGAACTGAAAACACAGCACCCACGGCAATAAAAATAAGCACCACAAACACCATGGCGGAAACCAGCAACAATTTTTTTATACCGGGTTTTTGCACCGAACCAAGAAATTTTTTATAGCGTTCATCGGTGGGTTTTTGCTTTTCATCAGCCCGACCGGCTCTTCCAAAAGCCCTGCGGTCCTGAGAGCCTTCATTTCTGACCTTTAGAGCTTCTGATAAAATTTGCAAAAGTCCCTGGTTAATTTCGTTTGATTTTTTTCTGCTTTTCTCCCTGAGCTCAACCGCAGTGTTTTTCCAGCTTATTATTTCGTAAGCCGCCGCCTTGTTTTTTAGTCTGCCGGTTTCGGCAGCAATTAGTTCGCCCTGCAACATATATAAGCGCCCGCTCTTTCCGGCCGATTTTATTTCCAAGGTACATGAAATTTTCTCAAACATGGCCATTTTGAGAAAGGAGGCTAAGCTTATCCCATAAATCCGTCCTTCTTTTTCTTCATCAAACGCTTTGAATATCTTTTCATTTAAGACATTTGTTTTTACCAGTTTTTCAAGATCATTATAATCTTTTTTCGACATTTTGTTGCTGACGTATCCAAGATGCACGGTTATGTTGACAGGCGTTTTGCTCCATGGCCACAGTGCTCCATAAAAAAATCCTTCTTTGGTTTTTTTTAAAAACAGAGACTGCTCATTACGAATCCCACGCAGGTATTTAATGGCTGGATTAAAACGCAAAGATATGGGCATGGATGTGCCGGAGGCTTTTCGCGGAGGACCAAAAAAAGCTTCAAGCTTTTTTTCCAGGGTGCTGATGTCCCTGCCTTTTGATACAGCCTGGTAGAGGCTTCGGGTTGCATCATAAGCAGTTTTTTCCATTTGAGGTAATTCATCGAGAAATCTGACCAGCTTTAAAAATTTTATGGTTGAATTGAGATCATTTTTAAGCCTTATAAGTTCCTGGCTTTCAATCGCTGCCTGTGCTGCAATCGGTCTTTTACCCATTATCGGTATCTCCTGTGAAATAAATTGCCTCTAAGTATTGATAATTAATACCGTGTTATTCTATAATAACTTTTTTTTAGAATCAAGCATCCCGATAAAAAATATTGATTACACCAAATAATAATTTTGCTTTATCCAATCGGAAATACAAAAAATCTAAAACTTGACACCAATGTACAATTTTCTTATGTTCCCTTCGCGCCAATTAACTGTATATCATAAAAACTATTCTTTATCTATCAGGTAACAGACTGCTACAAGGAGAATAACTATGCACCTAACATTCTACGGGGCTGTTCGAGAAGTGACCGGATCAATGCATCTTCTCACTACGGGAAACGACAGGATACTGTTTGACTGCGGCATGTTTCAGGGTAGAAGGAAAGAAGCGGCAGAGAAAAACAGGGTGATGCCGTTTGACCCGGGAATTATTTCTACATGTGTACTTTCACATGCACATATAGACCATTCGGGACGCATTCCCTTGCTGACCCGGCATAATTTTATCGGCCGTGTGATCTGTACCCGATCAACCGCAGCGGCTTGCGAATACCTTCTCCCTGACTCCGGTCACATTCAGGAATCGGATGCCGACTATCTTAATTACAAAACCGTTCGCTCAGCACTAACACGAATGAAAAATTCATCAAAAGGAAAAAAGAAGGGAAGAAAGGAAAAGGAAGAAATAGCAAAACTCTTAAAAAAGAACCGGCATAAACTTAACACTGAAGCCATTAATAATCTGATTGTAAAATACCATCTGGACGGTGTTCAACCCCTTTATTCAACAGCTGATGCGGAACAAGCCCTGACTTTTTTTGATGGCTATCCATACAATCACCCAATATCCATCGGCAAGAATGTGACTTGCACACTATACGATGCCGGGCATATTCTCGGTTCCTCAATTTCCATCATAAAGGTAAAGGAAAACGGGCATCCCTATACTATTTGTTATACAGGCGATATCGGTAGATTTGACAAGCCGATTCTCAATGACCCCACCTTGGATTTTTCACAGGAAGATAGAGAAGTGGATTTACTGATCATGGAAAGTACTTATGGAAACCGTATCCATGAACCGGTAATCGATCTAAAACCTCACTTGAAAAAAGTAATTGTGGACACATATAACCGGGGAGGAAGCATTATAATTCCTTCATTTGCATTTGGTCGAACACAGGAGCTTTTATACTTTCTCCATGAATTTTATAATGAAAATGAAGTGCCAAGACTTCCCGTGTACGTTGACAGTCCTCTGGCAACAAAGATTACCCGTGTCTTCGGGGAACACCCTGAAGTCTATGACCAGGAAACACATGAAACCTTTCTTGAACATGGACAAAATCCGTTTTCTTTTGAACAGATTCATTTTGTCAAGTCGGTAGAAGAGTCGATGGCGCTAAACCGGGAAGAAAAACCGCATATTGTTATTTCAGCCTCGGGAATGTGTGAAGCCGGACGCATACTGCATCATCTGCGTTTTAAGATCCATAACAGTAAAAACACGATCCTTATTGTTGGCTATATGGCCATGCATACCTTAGGCAGGCGTATTCTGGAACAGGGAGGTTCGTATGAAAAATCAGGTAGAAATGGATCGCCTCCGGTGGTTAAATTTTTCAATAAAGAGTATCCTTTAAAAGCACATGTCGTCAGGCTTGGTGGATTCAGCGCACATGGGGATAAAAATGAGATGCTCCATTTCCTCAAAAAATCGAATCTAAAAATAAAACAAATTGCCGTGGTGCACGGGGAAGAAGATCAATCCGTTGCTTTTGCCGAGCTTCTAAACAGCGAAGGTTTTGCTGCCTTTGTTCCCAAGCAGGGTGAAACCATACAGATACAACCTTGACGTTTACCAAGGTAAATTTATTTTTGAAATGCACCCTAAGCTGGATAGATAAAAAACAACAACCATGGACAGGCGTATGTTAAAATCCGATATGTTGCTTTTTCTTACCTCATTTATATGGGGATTGGGCTTTGTGGCTCAACGAGTCGGTATGGATTTTGTGGGGCCCTTTACCTTTAACAGTATCCGTTTTGCTTTGGGAAGCCTAGTCCTCGTCCCCCTGATATTGTTGAAGAAAAAACCATTGGTTTCTTGCAATGATATCCGGCCGATTAACCGACTTAAAATGAAATTATTAAGCGGGGCTCTGGCAGGACTTGTTCTTTTCGCAGCAGCGTCTTTCCAGCAGATGGGCCTGGTCTATACGACTGCCGGAAATGCCGGATTTATTACCGGTTTGTATGTAGTGATTGTACCCATTCTTGGCCTGACCTTCAGACAACACACAGATACCGGAACCTGGATTGGTACATTTCTCGCTGCTGCCGGTCTTTACCTGTTGTGTGTGACGGAAAAGTTAACGGTTTCTTTGGGCGATTTCCTGGTGTTGGTCAGTGCCTTTCTGTGGGCAGGACATGTTCTGATTATCGGATGGCTTTCCCCGAAAATTGAACCTTTGAAACTTGCATGCATCCAGTTTGCAGTTTGCAGTGTTTTAAGCCTCATGGCTGCGGTTGGTGTTGAAATTATTACATTACAGGGCGTTTATCATGCGGCTATACCTATTTTGTATGGCGGGCTGCTTTCTGTAGGCATTGCATACACCTTGCAGGTTGTGGCACAGCAAAACACACATCCAGCTCATGCAGCCATTCTTTTGAGCTTTGAAGCTGTATTTGCCGCCACAGGCGGCTGGCTTATTTTAAATGAAACCCTAACAACACGTGGTATGCTGGGTTGCGCGCTAATGCTTTCAGGTATGCTTTTGTCCCAGCTCTGGGGTATGCTGTTAGAGCCCAAGCTCCTGGTTAATCAAAACAACCTTGATTCTTCCCTTCGGAAATGATTTTTCGGTGATCGTCCAGGTATTGCAGATACGGTTCGGACTTCTGCACTCTTCACAATATGAGGTTTGGGCACAGGGTGTCTTTTTGCCCAGCCGCATGGTGTTAATCGGTGCCGCATGATTTTTAATACGAAACATTGCGCTTTCTAAATCAGGAACAATTTTATTCCGGCCGATAAAAACAATCACATTTTTAGGGCCGAATGCAATACCAGCAACTCGGTTGCCGATCATATCCAGGTTTACCAGCTGACCGGCTTGAGTAACTGCATTGGTTCCTGCTAAAAACAGATCAACCAGTAAAGACTGTCTGCGACGTTCAAGGATTTCCTCTGAAGAAATGCTTTTGTCATATGGGTCGATCACTTTAAGGTGAGGATCGTTTTTCAAAATATCATAGAGGCCGGTTGCAGTAAACGTCATCGATCCTCCCCACGAAACGCTTTTGGGTTTAATAGCGGGAAAAATTTTTTTCTCTACAACAGTTCTGGCTTCTACTATATCCTGAGCAATAAATACTTGAAAATTGTTTCCTTCCAGGTTCCCTTTGAGATCTTTAAGCCGGATCCGCCAGTAATTTTCAATAGGATTCTCCATATCCTGCCTCCTTAAATTGATAAATTTTTATCAACATAAAGAAAAGGTCTTTCCATGTCAACACGGTCTTTCGCAGATAAAGACAAATTCATTTGAAAAAATTACTATCCCTGGAATCGATCCCGAATGTAAAACAGATTTTATATTAATTCTCATAAATAGATTTACCTTGGTTCATTGAAAAAAATATATATGTACAACCTCTATTTGATATGATAGGGGGCTTTGCGTTATCTGAAAACAGGTTAATTTTATTAATCAAGGATACAGGTTTGATGCAGACCGAAGAACTTAAAACATATATGGCCTTAAACGGAGCAATCATTTTCTGGGGGCTTTCTTTTGTAGCCACCAAGATCGCCTTAGAGAGCATTCCACTATTTACCCTGGTATTTGCCCGCTTCAGCCTTGCGTCATGCTTCTTGTTAGTTTTCCTTATACGTCGAGGTTTTCCTGAATTTAGCGCAAAAGACCATGTGAATATGTTTCTTATCGCTTTATTTGAACCAGGTCTTTATTTTATTTTTGAAACACTGGGATTAAAATACACCACTGCCCCGAAAGCCTCATTGATAATCGCCACCATTCCGGTCGTGGTCGTGATATTTTCCGCACTTTTCCTCGGAGAGAAAACCCGCAGGACAGGTCTTTTGGGAATAGGTTTATCTCTTACCGGGATTGCTGTATTGATTATGGGAGATCCCCATTTTAAATGGGATCTGGGTGGATCCATGCTGGGTGATATACTGATTATCGGTGCGGTAATTTCAGCAGCTCTTTATATGATCAGTGCCAGGAAATTGGGTCAAAGCCGATCGCCATTCGAAATTACCAGCTTGCAGTTTATGTATGGAGCGGTCTTTTATGCACCGGCATTTTTCTGGGAGATCCCGCATATACAATGGTCAACGGTCAGTGGCCGTTCAATTGGCGCCCTTATCTATCTGATATTCTTTGCTACTGTCAGTGCTTTTCTTTGCTATAATTTCGCTTTGTCACGTGTTCCGGCTTCACGCGCTGCCGTCTTTATCAATGGTATTCCCGTTGTAACCACGATTGGTGCCTGGATGTTATTGGGTGAAAAGCTTACCATGATTCAAACCGCCGGAGGTGGTGTTGTATTATTTGCTGTTTTTTTGACCAACCTGCCGGATGTTCGTATGGCCTCTGAAAAGTTTGGTTCCTGAACCGTGCATAAAAGATGAGAGGCCGTTCTTATGATGTTACCCGGCAGATATGGAAAAATATTAAAGCATCTCAGCCTTGAGGTTGTTTTCGCTGTCCAACTCAATCATGGCGCCTGCATGGGTTCTTCCAAGGGCACAATTAACCACCAGCGTTTTCCCCATATAAATCGAACCCGGTCTTTCATGTATATGCCCACAAATCATAAGCAAGGGTCGACACACTTTAATTACTTTCGTCAGGCTGCGGCAACCTGCATGAAACCTTCCCAAGACCTCATCCAGTGTGCCCCGTGGCGGAGGGTGCGCCACCAACACAGAATTACTTTTTATCAGGGGTTTTAGTTTTTGAATAATCTGTGCCTGATTGAGACAAATACGTGAGCTAAAGGGTATGGGAATGCAGCCGCTTAGACCGACAAATGATGTGCGGCCGATAGTGACCTTCTTTAGATGCAAAGGGAAAATATTGGAAAAATTTTCAAACAGATTTTCAACCCTTAACCGATCCGTGTTTCCCCGAATGGCCAGAACAGGCACGGAAAGGTCGTTTAACTGTGCTAAAATCCTGGCAGAAGAGGTAAAGTGGGTGATGTCTCCAGCAACCACCATTACATCTGGATTCAACTGCATTGTATTTTTTCGGATCGATGCAATTTTGTCTGATCGACCATGAATGTCAGCAACAGCATAAATACGCATTTTATCCTTTTATATTGTAATGGGTGACTTTGTAATAAATCTTGCCATTTAAAGCGGTAACCTATATAATTAGTGTCTGAACGACAATTGAAAACTGTTTGAATTTACGATGTAAAATCGCATAGAAGTAAAACGAAGATTTTCCAGAAAATGCATAATTTACTTGCATTGGCAACTCGTTAAAGG
>JAXHVO010000140.1 GCA_034189135.1 Thermodesulfobacteriota bacterium
TGATAAAAAGGGAAACCTCACTTAAAAAAAGCATTAAATCCAGACGGCTCAGGGCCGGATGGGATAACGATTACTTATTCAAGGTCCTGGCAGGATGATTTCCAAATGCGGTTACCCTGAACCACACCCGGAGACCTCTTGACACGAGGAATTTAATGAACTAAACAAATATTGTTAAACCACGCAGTGCCATAGAAAATTACCCAAAGTAATACAACATTTTTTTGAAAGGAGATCAAAGATGTCTGCAACGTTAATTAAAGGAACGGAAATAAGAGAGGAAATTCTTGAAGAAATTACCGCAGAAGTGGCTCAAATTAAAGAAAAACACGGAGTGGTACCCGGTCTGGTCACTATCCTGGTTGGTGAAAATCCAGCATCAATGTCCTATGTGACACTTAAGATAAAAACCGCACACCGGGTAGGTTTTAACGAGATTCAGGACAGCCAGTCGGTGGATATTTCCGAAGAGGATCTTCTGGCACTGATTGACAAGTATAATAATGATGACAGCATTAACGGAATTCTCGTTCAGCTTCCACTTCCTAAACAAATTGATGAAAAAAAGATTTTAAATGCAATAGACCCTGACAAAGATGTAGACGGATTTCATCCGGTAAATGTCGGGCGACTTATGATCGGTGGCGACGAAGTAAAATTTCCTCCCTGTACCCCAGCCGGTATCCAGGAGATGATCATTCGTGCGGGTGTGGAAACCAGTGGTGCCGAAGTAGTCGTTGTCGGTCGTTCAAACATTGTGGGGAAACCGATCGCCAATATGATGCTCCAGAAGGGCCCGGGAGCCAATTCTACCGTTACCGTTGTTCATACGCGTACCAAAGACCTGGAAGGACATTGCAAACGGGCGGATATTCTTATTGTGGCTGCTGGTGTCCCGGGACTGGTAAAACCGGAGTGGATCAAACCGGGCGCCTGTGTCATTGATGTGGGGGTAAACCGGGTGGGTGAAAAGATCAGCGAGAAAACAGGCAAAAAAATCGCCATATTAAAAGGCGATGTTGATTTTGACGAGGCCAAAGAGATTGCCGGATCGATTACACCGGTTCCCGGCGGCGTGGGCCCCATGACAATTACCATGCTGATGAAAAATACGCTGAGGTCGCTTAAGTTCAAGCTGGGCATCGCCTAACGAGGAAAATCACCAACAAGCGGTAAAAGTGAACAAAATATGAAACTCGTTCAGGCAAAAGCAATACGATCTTACCCAAGCGGAGGATAAGTCTAACGTTTTATATTAAATTGACTTAAATTCGGTAATTTTGGTAGGCCGGGACTTACTGTGTCCGCTTTATCCCAATCGGGCTTAAAACAATTTTGCGGTAAAGGTATAACAACATATAGAGGTTAAGTCTGGTTTGACAACTGTATGTGGCAAGCGAAATAATACTAGTGGGAAATCCGCATGAAATCAAGGCGTCATTTATTCGCTTTTTTTCATGAGAACCTTTGCGCCGAGGACCTGGTAAACAAGGTTTTTTCCCTTAAAAATTAGGATATTTCGCTTGACACGGGATTTTCTTTATAATAAACTTAAAAACTGGAACATGGTAGCTATGCTACTGCAATTTAACTGATCACGTGAGTTTGGGTCAAAATATTCCAAACGGTTTGTTTTAAATAAAAAAATCAAGTAAATACAGTATTGTGCCGATAACCATATGAAAGAAACTTTGGAAAAACTCCGTTTTCAAAGGTTTAAATTATGAAAGGCACAGTACGGTGTATTTTTGATTGCGTATAACCTATTGATAAAAAACGTTTTTCAAAAATATTTTATTTTACAGGGTTAAATCATCATGCGAAAAAAAACATCCTTTTTTATTCTCAATAATGCAGGCTCTCCGGCAAAACAAATCTCTATTCCCACTTCATTTTTAAGAATTTTTATCTGCGCTTGCCTGATCATTTTCGGCATCGTGATGTATGATTACATAAAATTGAAGAGGGTTTCCTCACTGAACGGGGACAATGGTACCAAAATTTCCAGTCAACAGCGCGAAATTAAGAACCAGCGGAAGCAGATCCAACAATTTGCCGAAGAGATTACGACTTTAAAACAAAAGCTGGTTGATCTTAACAGTTTTGAGAATAAAATACGAATTATTGCAAATATTGAGAAAAGAAATGACCATGATGCCCTCTTTGGTGTGGGGGGGTCAATACCGGAAGATATAGTCGCGCAAATTCCGCTTTCCAAAAAGCATAACAGCCTGATGCGGGAGATGCACGAACAGATTAATCAGCTTGATCTAGCTGCTGCCAATCAGAATAATGGATTTGAATCTCTGTTTAAGTATATTAAAGAGCAACAGAATATTCTGGCATCCACACCGGCCATACGCCCGGCCACAGGATGGACCACATCCAGGTTCGGTTACCGGATATCGCCTTTTACCGGTCGGCGTGAATTTCATAAAGGCTTCGATATTGCAAATCGGAAAGGGACTCCGATCATTGCTACCGCAAACGGTACTGTCACTTTTGCCAGCAAAAAAGGAGCTTATGGGAATACGGTGGTAATCGATCACGGACATGGGATGGTGACCCGCTATGCCCATACACACAAAATACTGGTAAAACGGAATGATAAGGTTAAACGCGGGGATACCATTGCACTGGTTGGAAGTACCGGAAGAAGTACAGGACCCCATGTCCATTATGAAGTCCATCTTAACGGAATTCCGGTTAATCCTGAAAAATATATACTTAATTAGCAAACTTCTGTTTTTATAAAAACAGTTGCAATCGCAAAGAAAAGCTGCCTTTCAAGAGTTATTTCGTAATATTTCCCTTATCATCAACACGGATTCTATTTTCCGGAAAATCGTTTTGACTTAATGAGCGCATCAAAGACGATGCCCGGTTATTTTTATCCGGAACAGGATATCCAGGGTATACCTGTTTAAAAGAGTGTATCTTTCCCCTTAAAAAATTTCCTTCTTTATCTAAAACAACCTCTAAAACAGGTGCAATTCCTTTTTCTTTTTTTATGGAGATAATACCGTAGGTGCAAAAGTTACCCAGAGAATAGGCGATAAGTTTGTCCTTATATAATTCCATGGCCCTGGGTACATGAGGACCATGCCCAATGACAAGATCGGCACCGCTGTCGATGGCCATGTGGGAAAAACGAATCACATTCCCTCTGGGTTCTTTTCCAAGATATTCCTCCTGATTTCTGGTATGCAGGGCTTTAATCCCTTCTATTCCTCCGTGAAAGGAGACAATGGAGATATCATAAGCTTTAGAAAAATCGCTAATGAGGTCTTTTGCATGGTGGATATTTAAAAGATTATAGCCGTTGTCATTGGTGGAGAATGCAATGAGACCGATACGGATACCGTTAAAGGAAATTTTTGCGGTATCGCCCTTTGGACCGGAGTGTTTTATTTTCACCGAATCCAAGGCTTCCATGGTACTTTGGACACCTTCTTTACCAAAATCCCAGGCATGGTTGTTGGCGATACTCATTACATTAAAGTGGGCGTTGGCAAGATTGGCGGCAAACTGCACCGGACATTTAAACGCCCAGGTATTAGGGGCGTTGATATCCTTTGCGCATTTACCCCCGTCAATAAGGACCTGTTCCAGATTTCCAAATACAAGGTCCCCTTTTCGCAGAAGTCTTTTAACATGAATGAACAGGTTTTTTCCATTGTCCGGGGGCAGTATTTTGTATCTGTCCGGGAAATCGGTTCCCATCATAATGTCGCCGACAGCGATCACGGAAATTTCTTCTTTTGATTTTGACAAACCAGGATTTGAGGTTATTAATATAACAAGGGCAATAAAAAATATTGGTTTAATTATAGCGGTTTTCAAATTGCACCTTTATTTTAGCTGGTTAACGTGTTATATTTACTTACTTATGGTATGAAATAATTGTTATATTTTTTTTATAAAAAGTCAACAAAGGTGTTTGGTGTTATTCCAGTGAACAGCGGATCAAGGTCCGTGACGGGAATAAAAAAACCGTATTAACAGATAGTTAAACAAGTATCAATGGTGAGCTTCGGTGATCACCGTAGTGTAACTGTTTGCCGGTTCACCATAATTGATAGTCAATTTTCTGTCGTTTCCCAGGAGGAATGGTAATTAAATGATAACAGGGTTATTAACCAAGGTCTTTGGCAGCAAAAACGATCGGGAACTCAAAAGAATTCAACCCACAGTTGAACAGATTAACGCGTTTGAACCGCAAATTCAGAAATTAAGCGACCAGCAGCTCAGAGATCAGACCGTCTTATTCAGACAGCGCTTGGAAAATGGGGAATCTCTGGATGGCATCCTTCCTGAAGCTTTTGCCACGGTGAGGGAGGCTTCAGTACGAACGCTTAAAATGCGCCATTTTGATGTTCAGCTTATTGGTGGAATGGTGCTTCACCAGGGCAAAATTGCTGAGATGAAAACAGGTGAGGGAAAGACGCTTGCCGCCACTCTTCCTGCCTATCTGAACGCGCTTTCCGGAAAAGGGGTTCATATTGTGACGGTAAACGATTACCTGGCCAAACGGGATACCGAGTGGATGGGTCATATCTATAATTTTCTCGGTCTTTCAGTAGGGAGCATTCTGCACGGTCTGGACGATGAAGAACGCAAGGCAGCCTACGCAGCCGACATTACATACGGAACAAATAATGAATTCGGCTTTGATTACCTTCGTGATAACATGAAATATGGCCTGGATTCAGTGGTACAGGGGGAACTCAATTTTGCCATCGTTGATGAGGTGGACAGTATATTGATTGATGAAGCCAGAACACCGCTTATTATTTCCGGTCCTGCCGAAAAATCAACCGATCTGTATTACCAGGTAAACGGAATCATTCCAAGACTGGTTAAAGATAAGGATTATACCATTGATGAAAAAGCCAGGGCAGCCGTATTGACGGAAGACGGTGTGGCCCGTGCAGAAAATATCCTGAAAGTTGATAACCTGTACGATTCTAAATACATAGAGTTGCTTCACCATATCAACCAGGCATTGAAAGCCCATACGCTGTTTAAGCGGGATGTCGATTATATTGTTAAAAATGGTGAGGTGATTATTGTAGATGAGTTCACCGGCCGTTTGATGCCGGGACGCCGTTACAGTGAAGGATTGCACCAGGCCCTTGAGGCAAAAGAGAACGTCAGAATTGAAAACGAAAATCAGACCCTTGCCACTGTCACCTTCCAGAATTATTTTAGGATGTATAATAAGCTTGCCGGCATGACCGGAACGGCAGATACGGAAGCCACTGAGTTTAAAAAAATTTACGACCTGGATGTGTCGGTCATTCCCACCAACATGCCGATGGTCAGGGATGATTTTCCTGATGCAATATACAAAACCAGGAGGGAAAAATTTAATGCGGTGATGGACGAAATTGCCCAGTTGCATCAAAATGGTCAGCCTGTTCTGGTGGGCACCATCTCGATTGACGTTTCAGAAGATCTGAGTAAAAAGCTGAAAAAACGAGGGATTAAACATACAGTACTCAATGCAAAGAACCATGAAAAAGAGGCTGAAATTATTGCCATGGCCGGTCAGGAGGGGTCGGTGACGATTTCAACCAATATGGCGGGCCGGGGAACAGATATTGTGCTGGGTGAAGGTGTGCAGGATCTGGGAGGTTTACGAATCATCGGAACTGAAAGACATGAGAGTCGACGCATCGATAACCAGCTTAGGGGACGTTCCGGAAGGCAGGGGGATCCAGGCTCATCAAGGTTCTACCTTGCCCTTGAGGATGATCTTCTGCGTATATTCGGAGGGGAACGTATCACCGGTGTAATGGAGAAGTTGGGTATGGAGGAGGGAGAGCCCATTGAGCACAACCTGATCAGCCGGGCGATTGAAAATGCACAGGCCAAGGTTGAGGGACACAATTTTGACATCAGGAAACAGCTCATCGAATATGATGATGTCATGAACCAGCAACGTGAAGTGATCTATAAACAGCGGCGTGAAGCGCTGATGGGGAAAAGCCTGAAATCGTCCATAGAAAATATGATCAGCGAGAAGGCGGAAATAATCGCCGATATGTTTGCCGAGGAAAAAACCCTTCCTGAAGATTGGGACATCAAAGGGTTAAATGAAGCTGTTTACAAGCAATTTAACTTCAGGTTGAATCCTTTTGATGAAGATACCCTTGACGGACTGAATAGAGACGGGCTTGGTCAGCTTATTTATGAATCCGCGGTTAAGATATATAACCAAAGAGAAGTAAAAATCGGTGAAGAAGACTTCAGACAGCTTGAACGAGTGGTCATGTTACAGACCGTAGATAACCTGTGGAAAGATCATCTTTTGTCAATGGACCACCTCAAAGAAGGGATCGGCCTCAGGGGGTATGCCCAGCAGAATCCCCTTCTTATTTATAAAAAAGAGGGTTTTGAATTGTTTCAGCAAATGATTTCCCGGGTAAAAGAGGAAACCTTGGGGATACTTTTTAGAATTCAAATAACTGAGTCGGAAAAAATTGATGATCTAAGAAAGCCCAAAGAGCAGAACCTTACTTTTTCCAGCGGAGATGCACCTGCAAAGAAAAAGCCGGTCAAACGGGTTGAGAAAAAAATTGGCCGAAACGCCCCGTGTCCATGTGGAAGTGGAAAAAAATATAAAAAATGCTGCGGGCGATAGATTTTTTTGTTGGAAATAAATAGATGAGCGACTATAATGGTGAGACAAAAGGGGATGTCATCACTGAAACGCAGGAGGAGGTGACCGAACCCTCTATGTACAGGGTGTTTCTCCTTAATGATGATTATACCACCATGGAGTTTGTAGTGGAAATCCTGATGCTGGTGTTTAGTAAATCGGTTGAGGAAGCGACAAGGATCATGCTTAATGTACACCGGGTCGGGGTCGGACTTTGTGGTGTTTATCCATACGAAGTTGCTGAAACCAAAGTGGACACCGTGGATGCCCTTGCCAAAGAAAGGGGTTTTCCACTCAAATGCAGCATGGAGAAAGAATAGATCATGATTAGTAAAGAATTAAGCGTAACTTTAGGATTGGCGGTCAGGGAAGCAAAAAAAAGACGTCACGAATATGTTTGCATAGAACATATTCTTTTTGCCGTTCTGTATGACAGCTCGGGTATTGAGATAATCGAAAGCTGCGGTGGAAATATTGAAAACCTGGTCAATGAGTTGGAAAAGTTTTTTGATGATAATCTGGAAACCGTTCCGGAAGGAAGCGAATATGTGCTTCAACAGACGATTGCTTTTCAAAGAGTGATACAAAGGGCGGTTAATCATGTTCGTTCTGCCGAGAAACAAGAGGTTGAAGTTAGTGATGTGCTGGCATCCATCTTCCTGGAAAAGGATTCCCATGCCGCCCATTTTTTAAATTCTGAAGGAGTAACCCGCCTTGACGTGCTAAGTTATATTTCCCATAGCATCGCAAAAACACCTTTTGCCGGAGGGTCTGGCGGATTTGTCAAGACAGATAAAAAACAGAAAAAGAAAAGATCCAATCCCCTTGAGCTTTTTACTGTAGATCTTGTTAAAATGGCCGCTGAAGGGAAGCTGGACCCGTTAATCGGGCGAAAAATGGAGATGGAGCGTACCATGCAGGTCCTGTGCCGGAGACGTAAAAATAATCCTGTTTTTGTCGGTGATCCCGGTGTGGGGAAAACAGCTATGGCTGAAGGCCTGGCTCAAAAGATAAACGAAGCGAATCTTCCGGATATCCTGAAAAATATTAAAATATTTTCCCTGGATCTTGGTGGACTGCTGGCCGGTACCAAATTCAGAGGTGACTTTGAGCAGAGGCTGAAGGGGGTTCTTGCCGAGCTTAAAAAAATTCCACAAGCACTTTTATTTATTGATGAAATACATACCATAGTGGGAGCGGGAGCCACCAGCAGCGGATCCATGGATGCCTCCAATATTTTAAAGCCTGTTTTGGCAGCAGGTGATATCCGCTGCATCGGTTCTACCACCTATGAGGAATACAAAAACCATTTTGAAAAAGACCGGGCACTTTCCCGGCGTTTTGAAAAGATAGAAATTCATGAGCCCCCTGTTGCAGAGACAGTTCGCATTCTCAAAGGGCTCAGATCACGTTATGAGGAACACCATGAGATTATTTATACGGACTCGGCACTGAAAGCGGCTACCGAACTTTCGGCCAAGTATATCAATGACCGTTATCTTCCGGATAAGGCCATAGATGTGATTGACGAGGCTGGCGCATTTGTCAGGCTTACAGGATCGACTCGCAGAAAAAAGATCAACCCTGCTGACATTGAAAAAATCGTGGCCAAAATCGCCAAAATTCCCACTCAAAGCGTATCCACATCAGACCGGACCAAACTGGAAAATCTTGAAGATAGCTTAAAACAGGTCGTTTTCGGGCAGGATGATGCCATAAAGAGCATGGTCACTTCAATCAAGCGTTCCCGTGCAGGACTTTCAACTCCGGAAAAACCGATCGGATCATTTTTGTTTACCGGTCCAACCGGAGTGGGAAAAACAGAGGTTTCGCTGCAATTGTCCAAGGCTCTAGGTGTTGAGTTTATCAGGTATGATATGAGCGAATATATGGAAAAACATGCGGTCGCACGTCTGATCGGTGCGCCTCCCGGCTATATTGGTTTTGACCAGGGAGGACTGCTTACCGATGGCATTCGCAAGCATCCATATGCAGTACTGCTTCTGGATGAGATAGAAAAAGCGCATCAGGACCTGTTTAACATTTTGCTCCAGGTTCTGGATCACGCGACTTTAACCGACAATAACGGGAAAAAGGCTGATTTCAGAAACGTGATCATCATTATGACTTCAAATGCCGGCAGTCGTGAGATGAGCATTCAAAGTATCGGCTTTGGTGATGTGCATAAGGATTTAAAATCAAAGGGTAAACAAGCAGTTGAAAAATTTTTCAGTCCGGAATTCAGAAACAGACTTGACGGCATCATTCAATTTAATTCACTCAATATCGAGATCATGGAAAAGGTGGTAGACAAATTTATCGCCCAGGTCAACGAACAGCTATTACCCAGGAGAGTGTTACTTACTGTTTCTTCCGAGGCGCGTACCTGGCTGGCAAAAAAAGGATATGATCCGCGGTACGGCGCAAGGCCTCTCGAACGGTTGATACAGACAGAAATCAAAGATGTGCTTTCCGACCAGATTCTTTTCGGACGCCTGGAAAAAGGCGGCGAGATTAACGTTGGCCTGGAAAATGACAAGTTGATATTCCCTTAAGCCTTTCATGCCTGTTTTTTACTTAACTGATGAGCACATATTCCCTCCACCCCACCTTGCCGAAAAGGAAGGATTGCTGGCAGTAGGCGGCGATCTGAGCGAAGACAGGCTGCTGCTTGCCTACCGCATGGGTATATTTCCATGGTATTCAGCTGAAGAACCCCTTCTGTGGTGGTCGCCTGATCCACGACTGGTGCTTTATCCCCAAGAAATCAAGGCCTCAAAAACGTTAAAAAAGATAATAAAAAAAAACAAGTTTGCCGTAACCATGGATCAGGCATTTGCCGAGGTGATTCATCAATGTGCACAAGTTCGAGTGGAAAATCATGAAGGAACATGGATAAACAACGACATGAGAAAAGCCTACTGCAGGCTGCATCAGTCGGGTTATGCACACTCTGTGGAAGCCTGGTACCAGGGAGAACTTGCCGGCGGCTTATACGGTGTTTCTCTGGGACATTCATTTTTCGGGGAGTCGATGTTTACCCGGATAAGCAATGCGTCCAATGTGGCGTTTGTCAAACTGGTAGAATATCTTACCCAACTGTCTTTTGATATGATTGACTGCCAGGTTAAAACTGAGCATATGATCCGATTTGGTGCCAGGGAAATACCGCGAGATCTCTTTTTGCAGCAATTGAAAGAGTCTTTAGGTGAACCGACAATAAAAGGAAAGTGGAGTTTTGAGACAAAAGAAATTAGCCACAGACCCACACCGACCCACCCGGACAGGCTGTCAAATGCATAGCGCATTTTCTATCAGGGCTTTTCCGTCCGGGCGATTTGTCCGAACGAAAGCAGCATCGCTTCGCGAATTTTATCCTTCCTATAAGGCTCACTGTTTTTCGCCGGCCGCAATCGGCCGGTGAAAAGATCTGTTCGGTGAAATATGAAATATTTCGCTGGTGTTTTTTCTGCATGTGTTAGTCTATGTGGGTCTGTGGCCAATCTATTTCAAATCAGTAGAAGGAGGTAATCCGAAATGCAAAAGGACTGTATTTTTTGCAAAATTGTTAATGGAGAGATACCCACTGAATTTTTATATAAAGACGACACCCTGGTGGTGTTCAGGGATATTAACCCCCATGCGCCGGTGCATATTCTTATTGTTCCTAAAAAACATATAAGAAGCATTAACGATTTGACGGAAAAGGACAGAGACATTGTTTCCCACATGATCATGGTGGGAAAAGAGATGGCCCAAAAAGAAGCGATTCATTCATCCGGATACAAGCTATTGTTTAATGTGGAAAGGGGAGGGGGGCAGGTCATTTTTCATCTCCACTTGCACCTTATCGGCGGATGGGAAAAGAGTTAAAAGGAGTAGGATTGTCGTAATTTAGCCATTTAAAAAATTTGGCTATTTTGGTAGAAAAAATTAGATATTTTTATCAGAATATCGAATGTCGAACAAGGAATTTCGAATGACGAAGGTTCATTCCTTATTATTTACTTCTGCATTCATAATTCCTTGTTCGATATTCTGCGGTTCAAAACGAAT
Organism: Thermodesulfobacteriota bacterium; assembly: GCA_034189135.1. Classification (NCBI taxonomy): domain Bacteria; kingdom Pseudomonadati; phylum Thermodesulfobacteriota; species Thermodesulfobacteriota bacterium. Next base: position 10,721 of record JAXHVO010000140.1, read on the forward strand.
TCGTAAGTTTGATTTTTCTTAAAAGCGAATGTTATGAAAATAGATGAAAAAGATTGATTCAAAACCAAATCAGAAAGAACCGGGAGGGATATATGTACATATCCCTTTTTGCGTTAAGAAATGCCCCTACTGTGATTTTTATTCCATCACAGACACTTCCTTGAAACAAAGATTCATTTCAGCCGTAACCAGTGAAATGAACATGACATGCAATCTACCCTTTAAGTTCGACACACTTTATCTGGGTGGCGGAACCCCTTCGGTTTTAGAGACAAGATTCGTCAGGCGGATCATTAAAAGCGCAATCGGTTTATATAAATTCCTGCCTGGTTCAGAAATAACCATTGAAGTCAATCCGGGCACAGTGACAGCGGAAAAATTTAGGGAATACAGGAATGCAGGTGTGAACCGAGTCAGCATCGGTGTACAATCTTTTCATCAAAGAGAGCTTAACTTCCTTGGGCGGATTCATACCGTAAAGGACGCAGATTTAGCCATAAAATGGTCGCGGGATGCGGATTTTGATAATATGGGAGTAGATCTTATTTACGGCATCCCGGGTCAAACGCCAAAATCCTGGTTTTGCGATCTTGAGCAGGCGGTTTCATTCAAACCTGAGCATCTTTCCTGCTACATGCTTACCTATGAGTCAGGGACACCCATGGAAAAAGAATTGCAAAAAGGTTCTTTTAAGCCGATGGAAGAGGAAATGGTTGGAGAATTATTTGCCGGAACCATAGAGTTTTTAGCAGGTAAAGGCTATACCCAATATGAAATATCCAACTTTGCACGGGAAAAAAGCTTAAGGTCCCGTCACAACAGGAAGTACTGGTCATTTGCACCGTATATCGGGTTCGGACCCTCCGCTCACTCTTTTATAGAACCCAGGCGCAGCTGGAACAAAGCCAGTGTCACGGCATACATCAAAGACCTTGAGGGAGGTAAACTGCCCATTGAAGGGCAGGAGGTTTTAAGCAGGGAACAACTGATGATGGAGTCTATCTTCATTGGATTGCGAAAGGCAGACGGAATAGATATCTCGGAATTCAACAGCAGGTTTGATAAAAACTTTTTTAACATATTCGGAAAACAACTGGAGGAATTTGAAAAAAAAAGGTGGATGGTCACCAATCATGAAAGTTGTGCGTTAACCGCAACAGGCATGCTGTTTTTAGACAGTATCACCTCCATGCTGGTCAGACAGGATTTCTAACCGCCGTTAATACCTACATCACTAAACAAAGAAAAACGCTTTTTTTACAATCCCATAAACTTGGCGGCGACGCCCTTCATTATTTCATTTGTCCCGGCAAATATGGAAAGCACACGGACATCCCGCCATCTCCTTACAATGGGACATTTTTCCAGAGAAGCGTTTTCGCCGAATAGATCCATGCATCGGTCTGCCACCCGCTTGGCCATTTCAGTGGTCCAATATTTGGCCATGGAGGTTTCGATATTTATTTCCTTGCCTTCGATATGGTCCATTACCAGTTTGTCTACCAAACATCTTCCCAGTTTTACTTCGGTGGCCATTTCCACCAGGGCAAACTGAACCGCCTGCTTTTTGGCAAGCGGTTTACCTGAAACAGTGGTTTTTTTGCAGTGCTCCATGGTCAGTTTTAGAATACACTCGGCGACAGGTACCGCAGCGGTTGCCACCGTAAGACGTTCCTGCTGGAGTTTTTCCATGAGTATTAGAAATCCCATGCCTTTTTCTCCGAGTCGGTTGGCCTGGGGAATTCGACAGTTTGAGAAAAAAAGTTCTGCAGTGTCCTGACTGTGAAATCCCATTTTGTCGAGATTCCTACCTCTGCTGAAGCCAGGCGTCCCGTTTTCCACAAGATACAATGAAATGGCCCGATGGGGATTATCCACCTCAGGATCTCTGGCGGCAACAACCACCAGGTCAGAATTGATACCGTTGGAGATAAAGATCTTTGAGCCCGAGATCACCACATCATTACCGTGTTCAACGGCACTGGTACACATGCCGGCCAAATCGCTGCCTGCATCAGGCTCGGTCATGGCTATGGCGGTGATAATATTACCGGAAACACAGCCTGGAAGATATTTCTGTTTGGTTTCTTCAGATCCAAAAGTTTCGATATAGGGGATCACCACATCGGAGTGAAGCCTGGCGGCGATACCTTCCTGGTTAGTTCTGGCCATTTCATCTGCAACAATAACCGAATATCGGTAATCTCCGCCGAGGCCCCCATATTTTGGAGAAACACCCATGCAGAGGAATCCATTTTGACCCATTTTTTTCCAGATATTTTTAGGGACGATGCCGTCTGACTCCCATTGATCGGCATAGGGAGTGACTTCCTTGGCAAGAAATTTTCTAAGACGTTTTCTGAACTCCTGTTGTGGTTTGGTATAATGTATAATGTTCATGGGGTATGATCCATAGATCATAAAAACAATACGCGGGTTTTATGTTTGGGGGAGTTCTCCATATTCAAAGATTCCGTTATCAATGATAACGTCGCCGGTTTCCTTATTACGTATTTTCCAAAGGGCTTTCCCGGTTTCGATTTTCCAGATCTGGGTCTGGATGGGAATCCCCGGATATAATGCTTTGGAGAATCGGCAGACCATTCGTCTGGCCTTTTCCGGTTTACCGGGAATCAATTTTTCCATCAGGGCACGGCACCCAAAGCCGTGGGTGCACAAACCGTGCATGATCGGTTTTTCAAAGCCAGCCATTTTAGCAAATTCAGGGTCCACATGGAGGGTGAAGATATCTCCGGTGAGCCGGTAAAGCAGCGGCTGGTCTTTAGACGGGAGTGCATCAACAATGAAATCAGGTTTTCTGTGGGGAAAATTAACTTCTGATTTGGGCGCATTCTCTCCACCGAACCCACCGTCCAAGCGAGAAAACACGGTACAGATACTGGTGAAGAGTTTGTTGCCGTTGGAGTGATAGGTGTCGCTTTCTCCTATCACCAGAGCCCCTTTGTCTTTACCCTTGTCGTAAATATGGGTGATGGTTCCTTCGGTGGTCATGGTGCCTTCCACCGGAATCGGGCTGTGGAAAATCAACTCCTGTTCGCCGTGCAGGACACCGGCAAGGGTTACATTCGATTTAATACCGATTTGGGCAAGAATATCAAAAATCGATGCAATGGAAAAACTGGGGATAACTTTTAAATCTTTTTCATAGCAGAAATTCAGTTCGGAAAAACCGGCGCCCACTCCCAGCGCATAAAGAACGACATCTTTCCAGGTGTATTCTTTGGTAATCGGGCCTATTTTCGCGCCCAATGCATCGAGATTTAATCCCATCGTTTATTTCCTTTGAATCCTTATGCTCTGCTACCTTTTTTCAGATATAGTCTATGCAGAAAAATCGTGCCTAAAAAGCCGCTTTGCAAAAATTTATTATGCAGGAAGTTTCTGGTATACTTCCTTGGCCTGAGATATCATATCTTCAAAAAGATTTTTAACGGACAAAATTTCATGGCACAGACCGACACCTTGTCCGCAGGCGATAATACCGGCACCCAGTTCACCGCCGTCAAACATGCGTTTGGTATTTTCTCCTCCGATCACGGTGAGAAGTTCGTTCAAATCCGCACCGCATGTTTCCAGTTCTGCGCACTTGTTGGCCGCTTCATTGTTCCAGACCCTGTGGGTGGAGTTAATGGACCGCATAATTAGCGTTGTATCCAGTTCGGTGGCATTTAAAAGAGCCTGTTTCAGGTCCTCATGAATCGGGCACTCTAAAGTCGTTAACAGTCGTGTGCCGATGATGACCGCTTCTGCCCCCAGGGCGAGAACGGCAAGCAGACTGCGACCGTCGGAAACTCCACCACCTCCTATCACCGGAACGCGAACTGCATCCTTGACGGAGGGGACGAGTACCAGGGTACCGATATCCAGCTTACCGGTTGCTCCACCGTTTTCATATCCCACCACGGTAACGATATCTGCTCCCATATCCTGAACTTTCAGTGCGTAACGGATACCCACACATTTGTGAATCCAAACCATGTTCGCATCCTTGAATCTGCGGCACAATTCTTCCGGCGCTGAATGTCCGGACGTTTCCACTATTTTTACACCTTTTTCCACCAGGACATCCACATAATCATTATTATCGATGGGTCTCATGGAAGGAAACAGGTTGATGTTGACGGCAAAAGGCTTGTCAGTCAATTCATAAATCCTATCTATGGCATCGGAAAACTCTTCTTTGGATTGATAAATGGCGGATGCAAGTATGCCAAGCCCGCCTGCATTTGAAATTGCGGCAACGAAATCCGCATTACTGATCCACATCATTGTCCCGCCGATAATAGGATATTTTATTCCCAGCATGTTGGTGATTTTTGTTTCAAACATTCTTTTTTCTCCTTTGATATTAAGACATTTTCATTCAACTGATTGTTTGCTAAAAAAGATGGAATTTTTAATTACCTGTAATATAGAATTAAGTAAAGAAAAAATAGATGGTGTCTAAAGAAAATTATTGTATCATTTTATCATCATACGAAGGACCTGATGTGCAAATAAAACCCAAAAGGGAAGGGTTCTTTAAAGCCTTATTTCGTAGAGATCGTTAATCTCTTTTTTGTATCTATTCAGAGGGTATTTATTACCGCCCATTCGCTTCGCTCAATAGAGGCACAGAGCACGCAGGGGGTTCTATCTTAATTCTTTTCGCTGAGTGCGGCGAAAAGAAAAAACCCAGGCCCTACGGGCAGATCACACTAAATTTAACCAAATGAAGCGAAGCTTCTGAAGATTTCTATTTGCCGGTATTTTATCCCGCTATGATTAGCGGGACTCAACGACAAATAGAAAATTAATCTCTCTCTGTGTTCTCAGCGGCTCTGTGGTGAACAATTATCCTTTTCTCAGCTTTCTGATATCCCCGATCCTTAGGGTGACTTTTTTAGCATCAAAATATTCGATCAGCGGGATTACGAATTTGCGCGAGGCACCGGTCATGTCCTTGAACTGCGGGGTGGTAATTTCTCCGTTTAAAGTGAGAAAATCGACCAATTTTTTTTGCAGGTCATTTACAGCATCGGTATGGAAGTAAAGATCTTCTTTGGTTTTTATTATCATACCCTCATCCACCAGAAGCATGAGCACATCATTTGCCTGTGCGGCATCCACATTAAGGGTTTTGGCAAGTTCTCTGAAGTATGGCGGTGTGAGCCCGCTTTTTTTGTAGGTGTCGATAATTTTCTTTTTGATATCCGTCTGGTCAGTGCCCAAAGAAACCTGATGGCCAGCCAGGCGAACCGTTTCTTCTTCTGCGGCAATCTGTTTGGCTTTAATCATCTGGTTAATCACCAGGCTGAAAAGTTTTGAATTCATATCCGGCGGGAATTTGGTCTTAAGTTCTTCTTTGGGCATTCCCGTTTTCAGTGGATTGGCCTGGTGGTAAGTGTTTAAGTGGTTTTTTATGTTTGTTATTAATCCGTCAAAATGGTTTTTATGAAGGTAAATCTTTTTCTCCCTGTCAATCTGAATAAGGTCCTTTTTGGACAAAAGTCCCTGTATGGCGTTATCCAGTTGCTTTTCAGGAGAGTTGGTCATCAGTTTGAGGTTGGAGAAGGAAAGTCCCATATAACCGGATTCATCGGCATGGTGAGAGATGGTTTCTGTAAGATCGCTGTTTTCCAGCCCCTTTAACCCGGCTACAATTTCCGGTTTAAAACGTTTGTGTTTGGGTGGAATCGGGTTTAGTACATGGCCGCCACCAATGGTGCGAACCGGGGAATAGCTTCGCAACACAAAGCGGTCATCTTTAACCAGAGCTACCGGAGATTCGAGACGAAGCTGGGCAACGGTTGTTTCACCGGGGTTCAGCTCTTCTTTATCCAGCAGAATCAGGTAGCCCAGAACTTCGCTGGTGCCGGTATGAAATCTGACCAGCATGCGGTTTTTTGCCGGCTTGCTGTTGCTGGAAAGAAAATTCAGCGATATATCCACCATATAACCTGCCGTTAAAGCACCCGGATTTGCCAGGATATCACCACGATTGACCGCTGCTTTTTCCAAGCCCTGGAAATTGATGGCAGTGCGCATTCCTGCCTCGGCCTCATTGACACTTTGGTTGTGTACCTGAATACCCCGAACCTTTGCGGTTATCCCTGAAGGATAGATCATGATGGTCTCTCCCACCCCGATACGTCCCGAAATAAGGGAACCGGTAATCACCGTGCCAAAACCTTTCATGGTGAAAACCCGGTCTACGGGAAGGCGAAACAGGCCGGAGGAAGTGTGATCAGGGATTTGAGCGCTCAGTTGGCCAAGGGTATCAATAAAATCCGGGACACCCTGTCCGGTTTTTGATGAAACCGGTATAATCGGAGTATCTTCAAGAAAAGTTCCCCGGATAAAATCTTCTACATCCTCCATGGCAAGCTCCAGCCACTCTTCATCCACCAGATCAGTCTTGGTTAAAACAGTAAAACCGTATTTTACCCCTAGGAGTGTGCATATCTCCATATGCTCTCTGGTCTGGGGCATGACACCTTCGTCGGCTGCAATCACCATGACCACGATGTCTATTCCGGTGGCTCCGGCCACCATATTTTTAACGAATTTTTCGTGACCCGGAACATCTACAATGCCGATATGCTGACCACCGGGAAGGTCCAAAGAGGCAAATCCGAGTTCAATGGTAATGCCTCGAAGCTTTTCTTCCTTCAGCCTGTCCGTATCCGTGCCTGTAATCGCTTTGATTAAAGTGGTTTTACCATGGTCTATATGACCGGCGGTTCCGAGGATGATCTGTTTCAATTAAAAATTCTCCTTTGTTGTGATACAATTTGGGACACAGATGAACACGGATTAGAAGGATAAAAAAATATGTCTGTAAATATCAGTGAAAATCAGTGCCCTAACTTTTCCTTCTGTTCCTAAGATACTCCGCAAAGTATGCAAGCCCGACCAGAATAATGGCCAGCCCGGCGATATAAAATATATCGACCCTGCCGTAAAACATCCGTGTCAGGACCACAGCAAATACAGCACCAAGAATGGCTCGCATTACAAAAATGTGAAATTTGGTCATTAAATCTACCTGTTAAAAAGGGAAAGGGTCCAAGGATTCAGGGATTCAAGGGGTCGTGTTTTTTTCAAAATCCTAACCTCTTGGCATTTGAATCCTTATGCTCTGCCAGCTCTTTTGGAGATGGGCTATACTTTCAGACCTTTGGAAAATGGTGATTTATGTTCGAGTTCAAGCCGAAAACCTTAGACTTTTAGCCTGTCGAAGCGAAGCGTAGATCCCGCTTATCGGGGACGTGGAGATCGGGCATAAAGCGCCGTTTCCCATAGGTCTCACTTTTATAATAGCAGAATCCAGTTCCCGTCAATAGCCGTTTTAAATTTTTAGCTATATGAAATTGCGTTCATCTGTTTGAATCTATGGTTAATTATAAAAAATGGGTATCAGGTGATTTTGTTCTTGAAATGGATATTGCAATTTGTTAGTTAAATGTTTTCTTTATGGTGGGTGTAGCTCAGTTGGTAGAGCACCTGGTTGTGGCCCAGGTGGCCGTGGGTTCAAGTCCCATCACTCACCCCATTTAAAAAGCTCCGGACCATTGTAAACTTTAAAATTTGCAATGGTCTTATCGCTTCTGCGCCCGTAGCTCAGCTGGATAGAGCGCCGGACTTCGAATCCGTGGGCCGCAGGTTCGAATCCTGCCGGGCGTACCAAAATGATGGCAGGTGATGGTTCAGCAGAAACCGTTACCTGCTTTTTTGTTACTCCCAACAGGATTCGGACCAAGTCGGCAGGTTGAGCGTAAGCGAAATCCCGCCGCAGTTTGGCGGGGTTCGAATCCTGCCCCCGCGGAGCGGGATTTCACATCTGGTTTTAAGAATATTATGGTGTTCAACGGGCGTACCATAAATGCAAAAGGAGTCGGGCTATCTGGCGATAGCTCGACTTTTTGTGTTTTAGAGCTTATAAAGGATTCGGACCAAGTCGGCAGGCTGAAATAGGGGACATCGTGCAGAATGTGCATAGCCAATGCAATCTCTGCACGATGTCCCCCCATTTACTGCTTAATTGGGGGTGACTGGTTGCTACACTAACACCCAAATACAAGGTAAAAGATGATAAATCAAGATGTAATAACGGGGCTGAAATTATTTTCAAACAGCATGATTATTAAATAAAAATGAATAGTTATCAGTATTTTGTTCACCCTTAGCTACTGTTCACTAATAATGAACAACAAAAGATAATGTACAAAATATAATAATTAGCATGAATATCTATAAAATAACCTATAATTAAAAATAATTATTTACATATGTACAATAAATTGATATGTTCATTAATATTGAACATGCTTATAAAATGAACATTAAATAGTGCCATGAGACGAAATTTTCGACAAATTTTGAAAAAAGCAGCAGATGTTTTCCAAAAAACGACTAATCTGGAAGTAGAATTTCAGGGCTATCAATACAAGGATACGGACTATCCAGATGCAATAATGAAAATTACCCAGAACAATGTTGAGAATTATTTTGAAGTAGAAGTGAAATTAATATTGACCAAAGGGAAAATCGGTTTAATTGCTCAACAGTTTATGAATTTTGAAGGGAAGGGCCTTCTTGTTACTCGTTATGTGACGCCACAAAATGCGGATCTGTTGAAAGATATGGATATACCGTTTATTGATACAGCTGGTAATGCTTACATCAATTGTCCCCCGTTATATGTTTTTATTAAGGGAAATAAATTAAAGGAGGATCCGCAAACGAAGCAAATACAAAGAGCATTTAGGCCGGCTGGTTTACAGGTGCTATTTGTTCTTTTATGTAATCCTGGGATAGAGAAGGAGCCTTTACGGAAAATCGCCAGAGCTGCTAATGTCGCTTTAGGAACCGTTAATAGGGTGATTAAAGAATTGGAAAAAATGGGTTATCTCATAGATATGGGCAGACGTGGCCGAAGGCTGGTTAGAAAAGATAATTTATTAAAACGTTGGATAACTAACTATCCTGAACAGTTGAGACCAAAGCAAATAAAAGCTCGGTTAAAAGCGCCTAAACACGATTGGTGGAAGGATATTGATATTCAAGATTTTGGTGCTTTATGGGGAGGCGAGACCGCTGCCGCGATATTGACAAAATATTTAAAGCCAGAGCTGGCAACAATTTACACATTGAACACTATAGGAAAATTAGTCCTAAAGAATAAGCTAAAGAGACATCCAGCTGGAAATGTTGAAATTTTAAATATTTTTTGGAATTTCGAGCATGGTAGAATTAACAAGGGTTTAGTGCATCCAATTCTGATTTATGCTGATTTGATGGCAACGGGAGATAACCGAAATATTGAAGTAGCTGGTGTTATTTATGACACAGCAATCGTTAAATATATCAAGGAAGATTAGCCGCCATATTTTAGAGGTTCTCGAAGCCCTATCAAATATTGCTGTTTCTCTTGAAATTTCATTTTTTGTGTGCGGAGCCTTAGCTCGGGATATTATTTTATATAATGTGTTTGAAATAGAAATTAAGAGGGCAACTGAAGATGTTGATTTTGGTGTAATGGTTGAAAGTTGGGATGAATTTGGACAGTTAACTAAAAAAATGAACCAATCAGAAGATTATAGAAAAGATAAAGATCCGCAGAGGTTTTACTATAAAGATGATTTCCCCATCGACATAGTGCCGTTTGGTAAAATTTCAAAACCTGATGATATTATTTCATGGCCAGATTGCGATGGTGTGGAGATGAATACGCTCGGTTTTGACGAGGCATATGGAGATTCAGTGACGATTTTGCTGAGGCAGGAGCCTGAATTAATAATAAAGATTGCATCTTTAAGGGGTTTGGCAGCCATGAAATTGATTTCATGGAAAGATCGATACCCTGAACGTAGTAAAGATGCTAAGGATTTTGAATACATTGCACGTAATTATATTGATGCCGGTAACCTTGAAAGAGTATACAGCGGTGAGGATTCGGATATATTAGAGATCGAAGATGCAGACTATGAATTGATGAGTGCCAGACTTATGGGTAGAGATGTCTCGGTAATATTAAATCCGGAATCAAAAGATTACATACTTAAAATATTAGAAACCGAAACGGGAGAACAGAAATCATATAAATTTATTGAGGATATGAGGCAGGGTAATTATATTAACAGAGATGATTTCGATGAAAGGTTTAAACTGCTCGAAGCATTTAAGCAAGGTTTTGTCGAACGGCTTTAATACCTGTACAGTTCATTGAGGCTGTTCTTGCGAAGCATCTCTTTGTTCTTTTCTTGCTTCCATTCTGCTACCATAATAACCCAATACGTCCCCATTAATTGTCTAACTTGAAACGTAATAGCAAATTATGGTAAAGTTTCTTGAACATTTGAGAAAATGGAAATCACTGTATGAAGTGATTGGCATCCTATTGGTATTTATAACGAGCGCTGGTGGTTTTTATATTGCTTATTTATCAGTTCAGGTTTCAAAAGATGCACTTGTTCAAGCAGAGAAGTCATTGCGGTTATCCGAACAGTCTATAAAAGAATCCCAACAATCAAGAATTCTTCAGGAAAAGGAGTTCAAATTACGAAACAGGCCATATTTGGATGCAGATAAATGCTACCAAGGAGAGGAAGTTCAAGAATATCCCCAAAAAAAACGTATAATGAGTTTTTTCCCAATTATCGTCGTTTTTAGAAACTATGGAGAAGCTCCTGCCACAGATATTAAAATTGATTACACAGCAGATCTTAATGACAAAAGAATAATATCGGATGAGCAAAAAATTGGAATGATTTCAAAAGAAAAATCAAAATCAATATCAATCCTCCTTACAAAGGAGCAATTTGATGAATTGTGGAAATCAAAAACAAAATTTGATATTAAATTGAAAGTATTGTATTCAGGTATGCTGGAAGACTCATTTGATACTTATCAATTTTCATTTAATGTTAAGTGGTCATGGGACAAACAAAGTTGTTACATCGCAGATATCCAATATAATTAAAAATGGTGGACGTTCCCCATTAATAAGGCTCTTTATATAAGTTCTCCATTTTGTTTATGCTCATTTAGGGGTTAACAATTCTTGCAGGTTAACAATAAGATTTTTAACGTCTTTGGCGAAATGAGTAATATCACCGCCTAAATTCCCTGTGTCTTTTCCACCACAGTGATAAACAAATCCAGAAAATATTTCTTTTTTTCCGTCAGTACAAGATACCTTTTCAGTGGTTCCTCCTGTACAACCTTCGCTTTCACCTAATGTACAAATTTTAATTTCATTCTCTTTCAGTGAACATTTAATTTCAACAAATTGTTTGTTTGTTATATCACGCGTTTCATCAGCCAGTATATCGCCATAACTATCGACGACAATCCTAACCTTATCACTGGTAACCGTAATGGTATAACTCCGGTGATATTCCGGGGGGACAGAAGCATCTTGAAAAGAATATTTGATTTGCTGAATTTTATTGTATGTTAAATTTCCCTTTCCATTAATTACCTTATTATAACCTGCATTTGTCATGGCAGAAAGCATATACAGGGCTATCATAAATGGCACTTTTATCTCCATACAACCCCCTTTCCAGAATTTAAATGATACCGCTTTTCATAAATATTTTTCAGATAATGAAATTGAGTTATATGCGATTGTCGAAAAAACGCTTAAGTAACGGAACAATTTTTGACAACCACTATAAAAGAAAATGTACATAGGCATCAATACTTTTATAATTGAACGTTCCTCATTACAAATATGGGAAAAGTTTTATACGTTATCATATCAAGTGATTTTGAAATAGGGGACGTTCGTGCAGAATGTGCATTGCCAATGCAAACTCTGCACGAACGTCCCCCATTTTATTGCATATTTATTTATGTGCTATATCTTATTTGTTAAATGCCAGCACATCGCTGACCCGAGTCTAACGGCAAAAAGTGCCAAGACATCGCTGACCCGAACAAAATAAAGACGATTTCTTGTACGGCATAAGCGAAAAATTATCACGTGCGAGAATGGGCCTATCAAGAAGCTCGTCGGAGCACGGGATGATTTTTTGCGAGTTCCAAGCAAAATTTTTATTTGATAGAATTAAATACCATTACCAGTGGTCAACTGGTAATCAAATGAATCGACCAGTTCTTCGTTAAGGTACAGCTGTAATCTGTGTATCTCTGTTATAATTACTGCCTTGACGTAAGAATATACAAGGCTCTTTGAAACTTCAAATTTTTCTCCGAATATGTCGAGTATACGGTTACTTCTAATAAATCGAATCAGAATGATATTGCCATCGGGAACAGTATCAAGCTTGGGAAGCTTCGTATTCGCTCCTAACCGAAACGGTTCAAATCCGTTACTTTGTATCATTTCCAATGGCGTTTTACCCTTTAAGTAGCTGTATCGATGATGTTTATTGTGAAACCGTTGAAAATTTTTGCTTTGCCGCTTTAGCCCTGAATAGCTTGAAAACCATTGTTGCCGGAAAAATTTTTTGTTGTAGGTGTCATTGAATTTTTCAATAACGCCGTTTCGCCAGGGCTCTCCAATCGGAATAAAGACTGGTTGGATGCCAAAGTAAAGACAAAGCTTGATTACCAAACCGGGTGATCTGGGATGCCTGTTGCTACCTCGAAAGCTGAGTTCATTATCGAACTGCAAATAATCCGGCAACCCAACTGCTTTCCAACATCTTAAAAGGCTGGAGGCGATCTGACGATCCTGTTTGGTTCTTTGTGATTCAATGTAGACCTGATGGCTAAACAGGTCCATCACATTGAACGAGTAAAATTTGCCGTCGTTCTTTATATATCTTGGTCCGACTAGGTCGGCCTGATGAATATTATTGTAGTCGAGAGGTTCTTTAAAATACGGATATTCAACTCCTTTGGGAATGTACGAAGTTTTTTTTAACCAGTCCTTCTTTTTTTAGGACTCGATTAATCGTACGATCGGACGGAAATCCATAACCTGACTTCGAAAGTTCCCACTTGATCGCAGAAGCACCGATTTGAGCAAATTTTTGCGATTCAAGGCGAGTTCGGATAGAAATGATCCGCTCTCTGTCACTTTCGCTGATCGCTCTAGGCTGCCTTCTGGGAGCTGTGGATTTACCCTTGTACCAGTCCGGATCACCAGTTTTATAACGCTTTAGCCACTTGAAGAACCACTCTTTGGAACGATTAAGCTCTGAATATATGGATTTTGGCTTTTCTCCTTTCAAATAAAGAGTGATAGCTTTTTTACGAAAATCTTGTTCCATCTGACACCCTCCTTGTATTTAGTTAAAACAAGAGTATCAGATGCCATTGGAAACGAATAGGGTCAACGATGTCCTGGCACAAATTGACCCTTAAAGTCAGCGATGTGCTGACACTTTTGGGTCAGCGATGTCTTGGCACTCATCACTTATTACTTAAAAGGAAATAAGCAGGGTTTTGACATAGTAATTCACCGTTATTAAATTGAGGATTTGAATTCTGTAAGATGAAATATTTACATCTGAACATAGGGAAATGGAGGCATAATGAGTACCACACAAGATAAAAAGAAAGATGGTAATCTTAATTTGCGGTGTCCGGAATGCCGTACCAAGTTAAGTCGAAGACGAACACGCAATCCGGACGAATGTGAAATGGTTTGTGGTGGATGTGGTCTGATGTTTGATGTGTGCGATCTTGAAACCGTTGATAATATAAGAAAACAATCATAGTGATAGTTTAATTAACCCATTAAACCTTCAGCTAAGCTGAAGGTCCCAGCTTTGCTATGCGGGTTGGGTAGAGATTTACAAATAAAGAATACCTCCATAGAAATAGGGTAATGGTGGCCCTAAAATCTATTAGGAGGTATTCAATGAAGCAATTCAAGAGATTAGCACATGCCGTATGGCAATGCAAATACCATGTGGTATGGTGTCCAAAATATCGGTATCGGATACTTGGCGGCAAAATCGGACTCACCGTAAGAGATATCATTCGGCAACTATGCGAATGGAAGAGAACAAATATACTGGAAGGTAATATCCAGATCGACCATATCCATTTGGTTCTGGAGATTCCGCCGAAATATTCGGTATCCGAAGCGATAGGTTTTTTAAAAGGTAAAAGTGCCATAAAGATATTCGATTTTCATCTTGAGCTAAAACGGCGCTATTGGGGCAGGCATTTTTGGTCAAAAGGATATTGTGTCAGCACCGTTGGCCTCGATGAGGACCAGATTCGAAAATATGTACGTCACCAGCTCCATAAGGATCAACAAGCAGAGCAAATTAAATTATGGAAAGATTAAATTGACCCTTTTAGGGTCACCATTAAGCCACCCCTTTCAGGGGTGGTTGTTAACTGTTTTTTAGCTCACAACAGCCAGCAATGTCTACCAAAAGACCAGTGAAAAGACTGAGCATATCAAAGCCTCGTGGCAGGTGGATTCGAATTCTTCTGTTTTGCCAATTATTTAACAGAAATTAGGCTTGATGGGAGATTTTAAGACCATTTCTAACTTTTACCTAAATATACCCCTTCATAATCAGATGTGCTTAACGGCGTTTCATCCGATAAAAATTTTGCTGCCACCACTTCTCCCACGAAAAGTGTATGATTCCCCGGTGAATATGTTTCTTTGATCCTGCATTCCATATACCCGATACATTCCGTTAAAACCGGAACTCCGGTAACTCCTTTTTTCCAATCGACAGAAGAAAATTTTAATTTTGGATCAGGCCCTTTGAAACGCTGGAGGTATTCTTTCTGACTTTTTGATATGACGTTGAGGGCAAAACAGCCATTTTTTTTAATCAAATCGTGAGAATAGCGATTCGGATGAACCGCCACCATCAATAATAACGGGTCATATGAAACCTGAGACACCCAGGAAGCGATCATTCCGTTGATCACCTGATCTGCAGCGCTGGTTAACACATAGATTCCATATGTCATTTTCCCCAATATCTTGATATATTCTTCTTTCATTCTTGCACCTATAAAAGATTTGAAAAGATTAGAACCAATCGCAAAAGAAGCAACATTTTAATGATAAAAAGCAGGTATCAATAAGATAGCATGTACGATCCCCACATTATCCATTGGCTCGCTAATGATTACAAATAAAAACCGTATGAATCAAGGGTGAATGTCCGACATTGGTGTTCATTTTCAAGAAAATCATAACTTGATGAAATAATATTCCTCAATATTATCTTAGGCCTTTATTTCTGCTTGACATATGAAGTGTGCATAATATATATTAATTTATATTGTATATATTTTGCAGGAGAGAAAAATGGCTCTAAGTATCAGAAATGCTAAAGCCGAAAAGCTGGCGCGGGAACTGGCGGCCGAAAACGGAGAAAACATAACTCAGGCGATAACGCGTGCCCTGGAAGAAAGATTGCAGCGACTCCGTGGGCGCTCCAGGGCCATCGACCTGACTGAAGAGATATTAAGGATTTCCAAGCGTTGCAGTGAAATCCCCGATAAAGATCTGCGATCCCCTGACGAAATATTGGGCTATGGTTCAACAGGAGTTTCAGAGTAATGGTTATCGACACCTCTGCCTTGATCGCCATTCTATTTGGTGAGCCGGAGGCACCATTATTTGCCAGGGCAATTGCTGATGGATCCCAAAAATTGATCAGTGCTTTTAATGTGCTGGAGACCGGGATCGTCGTTGAAGCCAGAAAAGGAGAACCCGGCGGCCGGGAGCTTGATCTACTTATGCACCGCGCTCAGATTGAAAACGTTGCCATGAATGCAGATCAGGCTGAAATCGCAAGGGCGGCCTGGAGGAAATTCGGGAAAGGGAATCATCCAGCAGGATTGAACATCGGAGACTGCTGTGCCTATGCTCTGACCAAATATTCAGGAGAAGCGCTGCTTTTCAAAGGAAATGATTTCAGCCAAACAGACGTTCGTGCTGCGATAACGTTTTAAGTTTGAAGGACTTAAACTTTCGATCTATAAGACAAGGATAGGGTGTACCTTTAAAACAGGGGGGTTATGGTTTTAAAGCCATAACCTTTTTTATTAAGGAATTCATCGAATATGGATCAATCCACATTGAAATGCAGGGCATGCAGCAAAGAGCTGCAGGTAAGAAAAGGGTGAAAACAGGTGCTGTTGTGCTGCAGGTCATGTGGCGCTCAATACCCCCTTGAAAAGATGATTGACCAGATGGATGACGCCCTGGAAACGCTGCTGGCAAATATTCAATGTGATAGGATTTGACAGATGATGATTTTAAACAGTCTGTTTCCGGTGTTCGCCCTGATTATACTCGGCACCCTGCTTAAATATTATCATCTGGCAGGGGATGTCTTTTTCAAAGCGTCGGATCGACTGGTGTATTACATCTTTTTCCCTGCCATGCTGTTTTGGAAAATAGGGGGCGCTTCAACGGTTGATGCAGGTGTTGACCTGAAATACTGCCTGGCAGCAGTCTGTAGTGTTTTGTCGGTCTATATTTTGAGCAGTACCTTTATTAAGGTGTTTGATGTTGAGGATTTTAAGGCGGGTTCTTTTTCCCAGAGCTTTTACCGATTCAACACCTATATAGGTATGGCCGTTGTGTTGAATGCCCTGGGTGAGAACGGGGTGACCCTTTTTGGGATTTTAATCGGATTTGTGATACCGGTGATTAATATTCTGGCGGTGTCTACCCTGATCTGGTTTTCGGGGAAACGGTATGGCTTCCGTGAGCGTATGGGAGTGACCGCAAAAGAGCTGGTGTTAAATCCTTTGATTATCGCATGTGTCGCCGGCATGATCTATTCCAGGTTATCGACCGGTTTTCCTGTTTTTATCGACAATGCTCTCCGGCTGGCTGCCATGGTTACCCTTCCCCTTGCTTTAATGTCCATAGGTGGAAGCCTGACCTTTAAATCACTCAAACACCATTTCAGCCTGTCTCTGGCAGCGGCTGGTTTTAAGCTCCTGTTGCTTCCGGCCATCGGCTTTTTTTTTCTGAAACTTTTTTTTGTTACAGGAACCGCTTTTCAGGTGGTGATGATATTTTTTGCCCTTCCCACCTCAAGTGCCATCTATGTGCTGTCTTCACAGTTAAACAGTGATACCCAATATGCCTCATCAGCCATTGTCCTGTCCACGTGCTTGTCCTTTTTATCCCTTTCTGCCGTGCTGGCGATTTTCGGCTAAGCTTTTGTTCCCAACCATCAGGTTCAATATATCCTGGTTTATTATCCGGTATCCACTTGACATATATGCAAAAAAGACCCATAATGATCTATAGTGTAAGTTTGTAATCCCAAACGCCGTCATCTGGTAACGATAAGTTCTCTTTGTCTAATCGTAGAGTTGCTGTCACACCCAGCACCTGTATTGAAAGCCAGACAACGGCCAGGGCAAGCTGTCGGTGGTCGTACACAACCACCGCATCCGCATATAAACCAGAATATGGGTGCACCTTCGGGAAACCGCGCCGTCAGGGGAGAACCAAGCCATGATTAAACGAATTCTAGTCGGATTAGGAGGAACACCGTTTACCACCGTGGCCACAAAAATTGCAACGGAACTGGGGGATATGCACCAGGCCCAGCTCACCGGCGTGACTGTGGTGGATACCAGCAAACTAAACAAGGTGGGCCCCGTACCTGCGGGTGGGGAAGCTTACGCTCAGCGCATGCGCGAAAGAAAAGCCCAGATCACCCAAGAGGGGACGGACCAGGCCATTGAAGCCTTCAAAGCACATTGTAGTAAGCAGAAGGTGGTTTGCCGCCGCATCGAGTATGAGCAAAAAGATCCATTTGACGCTATGATATCGGAAGCCCGTTACAATGACCTGACCATTTTCGGGCTTCGCAGCATCTTCGACTATGGTTTTACCACCGATCCGGACAAAGCCATTATCAAATTGATGACCCAGGGGGTCCGACCCATCCTGGCCGTGGCGGAGACCTACCGGCCCATCAAAAAAGCGCTCATCGCTTACAGCGGCTCCATGGAGTCGGCCAAAGCCATTCGCCATTTTCTCTATCTAAATCCCTGGCCAGGAGTAACCCTTCACATCATTCATTTCAAAGAGGGGCCTGAAAAAGAACCGTTCCTGCTGGAAGATGTCACTGAATTCTGTGAGGCCCACGGTTTCGAAGTAAAAACCGACACAGTGGAAGGCCAGGCGCGGTCGAATCTGCTTCCCTTTGCCCGGGAAAACAACGCCGACCTCATCGTCATGGGCAACAGCGTGCACAAGGCCCTGATGAGACGTTTGTTGGGCGATACTGTGCTGGAAACCATAAAGTCGGCCGACCGGCACCTTTTCCTGTCTCAATAAAATGGCCATAGCGGAACTGAATAACCACTAATATGACCCTGGCAGCGGCTGGTTTTAAGCTCCTGTTGATTCCGGCCATCGGCCTGTCCACGTGCTTGTCTTTTGTATCCCTTTCTGCCGTACTGAGGCTTTTCGATTAACTGTTTGGCCTATTTAATGTTTTATTTTACCGGACAGCTGGCAGATTAATCGTTTATTTTTTTACTGGGCACATCACGCAAACCGGATAGCACAGCTCAGTGGATTGAATTCAATGTTTTCCCTGCTTAGGTTAGAACCGCAGCGAGTTTTGCGTTTTTTGTTGGTACGATGGACAAGAAAAATATCTTGTAAATACGTCATTCTGTACGCTTACAACAATTTTCAGTATTTTTAGAAATCACAGATGAATTCAAAATATATTGGTACGAGTATCTTCCTTAAACTTGGCCTTTGATGGATTACCCTCTGCTCTAAAAATCTTGCCGTTTGAAATATCAAATACCGAGGACCAAATGGTTTCAAAATTTAATGCTTTATGGTACTGGCACATAAACCCATGTTTTCCACTGAGTATCGCTTTGGCGTGTTCAATGCCATTGATGAAATCAATATTTTTTAATGCATTGTACGCCGTTTGATATCTTATGTCAGATGAATAAATAATACACGCATTATTACATCTCATTTCCTCAGAAATAAAATGGTTGGCTGCCACAATAAAATTTTCATCTGACGCAGGTTTCCTGAAAAATACTTTTTTAGGCGTACATTCGGCAACCGCGATATCACCCCTTTTGTCTGCTAAAATGATGTTACAGGCTGAAGCGATGGGCAAACTTTGCAAGGCGTTCATCGCCTCTTTGGTGGTGGCACATTTTTCAAGCAGATAGCGAACCAAAAATACAGAATTAATCCCGGGTACAATCATCACCGGTACAATACATTCCATGGCAACGGCCAAACCGCATTCATTCAACCCTTCTTCAAAGTTTATCATTGAGGAGGTGTTGCCAGTAAATCAATAGCCATTATTAAGTTCATATAATACACTTTTGCTTTCATTTTTGAGAAATGGCGGCAAGTCATTATTCCTGCCACAAAATACGTGATTATGGTGAATAAAACAAAAAGCGGTGCAACCTTTAGGATCATAGCAGCATCCCATGCATAATAACCATGAAGCAAATTTTTCATATGAATAATTCAATCCGTCGGTCGTTCCACGTATTTCATCACAAATTTCGGGGAAGACTTCTGATAGTATTATTTGGGATTTTTTACCAAAATTTTGCTGAAATCTATTAAGATCAATGATCTTATCGAAATCGATAGTTTTCTTTTTTAGTATGTTACCAAACTTCAAACCGATATCATAATGCCTGCCTTTAAGTCTTGGATGGTACATGGCGTTTCCTCCTTTGGTAAAACTAAAAAGGAATAAAAAATTATTGTCAATATCTAAAAAGTTTCAGTTTTTCTAAATATGCGCAGAAGATTTTTCCAAAAACGCTGTTTAAAGGACTAAAATGTCACAAATGAACCGGCAAAGAAGATGATACGTACCCTTAGCCGAAGGAGGTGGCAAAGTGGTAGCATAAAATTTGCGCTATCGTTTCAATTTTGCTATGTATGGCAAAACTAATTTTTCCATCAAGGAGAGTATAATATGAAATTATTTCTTATGTTTTTTTGTTGTGTTGCGCTTCTGGCAGCTTCCCCGGTGTATGCCGAAGAGGTAACAACCGATGTTCTGACCATTGAGGATGTGACGCCCATGCTTGAAGATTTTGCCAAGTCAAAAAATGGGCAGTTGGCGCATGTTTTTGGCATCTGGCAGGACGAATACTCAAAGCGGGCGAAAATCTTTTTTAAATATACAGTTCCGGGCAGGAAGGGCCCGACCGCTAAAAGAGGAGAAATCAACTGTTTTAAACTCAATTCCGGGAAGTGGTATTGTGGAGGTGTTTACGACTACCTGAAAAAGTAACGGTTCATTGCTCAAATGGAGGAAAGCAAGACCTTTCTTGAGAGATATGGTTTAAATGATTTTTCTTTCGATATCAAGGTGTTTCAAATACTTTCATGTCGCCCCAATCCGGTGACAATACCTGCATATGACAGTACAATATCATCTTGACATGCCATGGCCGCCTTTCTATATTTGCCATATAAATTAGCACATTCTTAAATCATTGCCCCACCGTTGACCGGCTTACTTTTTCTAAGAAGTAGAAGGGCCTTTATCCGGTTTTACGGGTAAAATGATGGGGATTGAAATTTCGAAGGAACATAAATGAAGGAAGAACAGAATTATCTTATGGTCACCGTGAGCGGGCAGGACCGGCCGGGGATTGCGGCAGCCTTTACCGGCATTTTAAGTGAACACCATGTGGAAATTGTGGATATTGAGCAAGCGTCCCCGCAGGATCTTTTGGGCCTGTATTTTTTGTTGGATATCAGCAGCGCAACCGGCGAAAAGGACACCGTCATAAAGGACCTCCTGTTTGAAGCCAGCCAGCTGGGATTGAATCTCCAATTTAAACTCTATCGTCGAAATGAGGTTCAGATTTCAATTCAGCGATCGCTATTTGTTATCACACACTTTGGCGGAACCGGGGCGTTGGCCGCTCTGACGAGAATTTTGGGCGATGAGAACGTAAATATAGAGTCCATAACCACTTTACACCATTATGGCCGTAGAACCATGGAGATGGCGGTAGATGTCCGCGCCAAAGAAAACCTAACCAGAATAAAGAAAAGGCTGATGAATAAAAGTTGTGAGTTGGGTTTCGATATGGCCATCCAGAAGACGGAGGCATACCGGAAAAATAAGCGTCTGATTGTTTTTGATATGGATAGCACGCTGGTTGACATGGAAATAATAGATGAAATTGCGCTTCAAGCCGGTGTAAAGCGCGAAGTGTCACGTGTTACCGAGAAGGCCATGAGGGGAGATCTGGATTTCGAAGAGGCCCTTCGGCAGCGGGTTGCATTTTTAAAGGGGGTAAGCCTATCTGAGTTGGAAGAAATTCGCCGGAAAATGGTTTTATCCAAAGGGGTTAAAGAATTAATCAAGACCTTGAAGTTTTTAGGTTACAAGATAGGGGTGGTGACAGGTGGCTTTGATTTCTTTTCCAATCACTTGAAAGACAAATTTGGATTGGATTACGCTTTTGCCAACAGACTGGAGTTGAAGAATGATAAACTTACCGGCCGGGTGCTGGGAGACGTTGTCGATGCAGCGGAAAAAGCACGTATCATCAATCACATCGCTCAAAAGGAAAAAATATTGCTGGACCAGGTTGTGGCTGTGGGGGATGGGGCCAACGATGCGCTGATGCTGGGCCAAGCCGGTCTGGGGATTGCATACAATGCCAGGAAATCCCTGGTTAAAGCTGCAAATATGTCTTTAGGAAAGGAAAGATTGAGTAATATACTCATTCTGTTGGGTATTACCGAACAAGACGTTCAGGAGGCGCACGTTATTGATTCGGAGATCCATGAGGTATGACGGGCAAAGAGTTCTTTAACGACTCTTGATCCTTTTATAATAAAAACAGACCTGCTGCCGATAAAAAGGAGTCGGATTTTTCCGACCCATCAGCAAGAAGAACTTGCAAACATCGTAGCGGAAATGCTACCAGTATGGAATATTCAATTGGAAATGATCGCAGAAATATGTAGAATTTAAAATTTTTTATTTTAAAAAAAGGCTTAAGATGATGGACCCACAAAATTATTGGAATCCTGTACTTGAAACCCTTCCCCTGGAAAAGCTGCAGAAACTTCAACTGAAAAAATTTTTACGAATATTTCACTGGACCTACAATCATTCAAAATTTCACCGGAGCCTTTACCAAAAAGCAGGGATCTCACCCGATGACATAAAATCGTTTGAAGATATCAGACATGTTCCCAAAGTGGAAAAGTCCATGATGCGCGACATCCAGAAAAAAGATCCGTTCCCCTACGGAGATGCCCTGTGTGTTCCCCTTGAAGAGGTAACGGAATACAGGCAGACCAGTGGTACAACCGGCCAGCCCGTGTATCAGCCGGACACATGGCAGGACTGGGAATGGTGGGCCGAATGCTGGGCCTATCTTTTGTGGGCACAGGGTTACCGACCTGCCGACCGCGTTTTTATTCCCTTCGGTTATAATGTGTTTGTGGCTTTCTGGGCCGGGCATTACGGAGCCGAAAAGATAGGTTGTGAAGTGGTGCCCGGAGGGGTGTTAGATACAAAAGCAAGAATACTTAAAATACAGGAACTTGGTGCTACCGCCCTCATGGGAACCCCCACCTATATTCTGGGGATGGCGGACACGGCAAAAAACCAGATGGGTATCGATCCGGCGGACCTCACCATCAACAAAATAACCTGTGCAGGGGAACCGGGAGCAGGTATACCCAGCACCAAAAAACGGATTGAAACCGCATGGAACGCAAAAGTATATGACCATGCAGGGGCCACCGAAATAGGCGCATGGTCGTATGAGTGCAACCATCAACCCGGAGGCATTCATGTGAATGAAGCTTTTTTCCTGGTGGAAATCGAAGACATCGACACCGGGGAAATAATCACCGAGCCGGGCAGAAGGGGCAAGATGATCATTACCGCTTTAGATCGTATGGCACAACCCTGTGTCCGCTTTGATTCCAAGGATATTATTGAATGGGCTCCTGAGTCGTGTTCGTGCGGCCGGACTTTCAGGATATTAAAAGGTGGTGTGGTGGGCAGGGCGGACGATATAACCAAAGTAAAAGGGGTGCTCCTGGCACCGTCAGCCATAGAAGAGGTGGTAAGAAGTATCAACGGTCTCGGTGATGAGTTTGAGGTGATCGTGGAAAAGGCCGGTGATGCCGAAAAGATAACACTGAAAGTGGAACTGATATCGCATTCCATTGATCAGCGTCAATCCATTGAAAGCAAACTTATAGATCAGCTTAGGATTAAAACCAACCTCAGGTATGATCTTAAATTTTTCGATTACGGTACACTTCCCAGATACGAGGTCAAAGCAAAGAGATTCAAGGATAAGCGGAAAAAATGATGATAACCGAAAATGAATTAAAAAAAATTGGTGACAAGATCAAACTACTTCGCAATACAGCTGAGGAGTTGAAAAGTCTGGCTAAAAACATTCCGGCAATAACAAGGAACACGACCCGACTGCTTGCCAGTGTAAAGATGATGGAACTGAATATTTCCGACTGTGTTGATTTTGATATATAGTGAAGGGGTCGGGAAGTTTTTATCAATGGACTTTTTTGTGAAACGTTTGTGCTTTAATGATTGTTGAAGGTTGGTCTGGGGAGAGCCATTTGCCGGTTTAAGCCGTAACAATCATATCAAAAAACTGACGTACGGCAGCTATCTCGCTAAGATTTGATTTGAACAAGCCCCCATAAATAGATTTCCACGGCGGCAATGATCGTCACTGCCTGTGTCGGTTTAACGAAAAAGATAGGGGGCGGGGACAGAGTGTTGCACTCATTTGTTAAGGCTTAAACCGGCAAATGGCTCTCCCCCAGGCCAACTGAATAGAGATGAAGAAACTCCTCCATTTCTTACATAGTTCATGGGCTGCTAAAGACTATCGTCGTATCAGGCCTGCTTTCTTTGTATTCGCCTCATAAAATTCACCAGCGGTTTCACCAAATCGATCGGCTTTTTTTTGCGTTTTTTGAAAATTTCCTCAAGAGAAAGATGGGGATCCTTTTCAGGATTTCTCAGATACAAACGTATCGAATTGAGTCGATCGATGATTTCCCTTTCGACCCGGTTTCGCAGTATTTTCTTCTTTTTTAGGATTTCCTCTTTTATGCCCGGGGAGGTATCTGTGTCCTTGAACTTGTTTAATTTATATTGAATGCGCATATTGATGAGCTCGAGCATTACTTTTTCGTAGTCCGCTCCGAGCCAGACCACTTCGGGTACAAGATCACCGAAGTGGGTGACCCCAAGCACATCCTTGTTCTGATTCCAGTAGTTCATCAGAAATTCGGGTTCAAGGTCTTTGTAGTTCTGCAGCGGCATATACATTCGCCTAAGGTGCATCAGTACTTTTTCAGTTTTTTTCTTATGGCCACCGATAATGACCGAACCGCCGACCTCGCCTTTTTTTACGCCCTTTGTCCACGGTGCGCCCGTGATTCCGAAATCATGATAGATCGGAATATTAAACAGAGCCGAAAGTGTGTTCAGGGCAAGAGCATACCCGGCTGAGGGCCCTCCCACACTATAGGAAGCTGAAAGGAGCTGGTGGTGGATTGAATATTTTTCCAGAAATTCCCCCAGCAGCCTGGCAATGCTGACTTTCGGTTCCAGGTCCTGGAGATAATTTTTTACCATGGTCAGGGCTTCTTTGGCCGACTGCTGGGTCATCTGGACAGCCATATCCAGCTCAGCTGCCGCCGGTGTCGAGGAGGAGACAGCACCGGTGACCAGAACTTTATCAGGGTCCAGGCTGTACGTAAGACTGGTGGCGATAGGAAGGAGTATTCCGGACACATCACTGGCCCCGACGCCGATAATAAAGCCAACCTGGGGTTCCTGGCTTAATTCCGCTTCCAGAAATTCATCCAGTTGGGCCTTGCCTTTCTTTACCGGGCTCTGGGAGATTTCTCCTTGTGCCGATAATAGATGGGATTCCATCAGAGGGTAATGTGCTTCATCTTGAATTTTTTTTAACAATTCCACGATTTCATCATAACGGTTGAGAAATTCATGGGGACTGTTTTTTGTCGCTGTCAAAATGGTCTCCGGTGCATCCACAGCATCGAGTATACCGATAAGGGTTTTGTAGTTAAACTTTATAAAGTTATCCCTGATTTTAGATGAAGCATCAAAGAGGTTACGATAACGCAAAAGCACTTCATATTCAGTACTTCGCAAGCTCATGGCTTTTTTCACAAAGGCCGCATAATCTGCCGGTGTATTGCACAAGCTTTCCGCCTGTTCAATAATGGCCTCCACATCAATTTCCCGGTCCAGCGGGACATCTTTTAGCGTGTTTTGGATAATTTTAGTGATATCTTTTTTCCCGAGCATTCCGGTAATTTCCAAAACCTTCAAGCGTTTTGAGCGGATCAGTGCCGGATCAAGGATATCCAGACGGTTCGTTGTAAGGGTGGTAAATACTCTGTTAAGGGGGATTTCTCCGTCAATGATGTTCAGTAATTTGTTGGTCAATTTGTCAGCAGGGGAACCGCCGGAGGCACTTCGTTTCGGAGCCAAAGAATCTCCTTCGTCAAAAAATACGATGGTCGGCGCAATCATTTTGGCGATATCATAAATTTTCTCAAGATTGTCCACTGCACCGTCGATAGGGTTAACCGGATCCTGTAGTGCGCTGGGGCTTGAGGAAATATCGTGGATATCGCTGTTTTCACTCAACCAGGACCTGATAAGAAAGGTTTTACCGCCTCCGGGGGGTCCCTTTAAAACCACGCCTTTTTCTTCTCTCACTTCATAGAACAGGCAGTTGTTGGCCATCTCGGAAAACGTATTTTTAATCGTCCCAACATATTCGTCCCAATTTACCCTGCGATCCATATGGTCGACGAATTTGTTGTAAAGGTCACCGTAAGAATTCTTTGCCACCAGTTCAAAAGCCTGCCTGATGAGCACAGCATCATCCAGGTAATCGGGCAGGAAGTCTCCCTTTATTTCTATGACGGACTGAACCAGTTTTCTGACATAAGCCGGAATGACTTTCAGGGTCCTTTCATCAAAGGTGGTAAAAAGTTTTTCAACAATATGATCCAGGTCATGGTCACTAATACAGGTAATGTTTTTATGGCAGATTACATCGTCACGTTCTCCCACCCGGATATCATTTCTTTTCAGCTCAAGCCGGACGATTTCTTTAAGGTTGTCCGCATTCTTCCAAAATTCTGAGATATCGATGATCTTACCCTTTTCAACAAAGCGTCGATAGATGGCGGAATCAAAACGTTCGGGTTGGTGGGTGGTGGCGATCAGCAGGCAATCGCGCCTGCCGTTTATGATTTCATCAATGACGATGTTCGATGTGTCGATTAAAGTTCGTTGCTGTCCCTCCAGTCCGGATTGGCGGTCATCCGCTTTTCCGAATGCGCTGTGTGCCTCCTCTATATGCCGGACGGATGTTTTTCTCGGATCTCCCATGGCTCTTTTAAAATAGTTACCCGGCTCACCGGCTAGCGCGGTCTGGTAATCATTGGGTGTGATCATGGTATAGTCCACCATGACCCCTTGCTCTTCGAGTTGAGACAGGTGGCTGGATATCCGCTTGCGGAATAGGAGCCTGATAAGCGGGAGACGGGAAAGCCGTTTGTAGAATTTTAATTTTTTCCTTCTTTCGATTTCAAAAGACAAGGTGGGATCCAGCTCATCTATGGTTTTCCAGAACATCTCCTGTGCAAGGATCTCTTCTTTTTTCCGTTTAAAATCGATTTCCGGAAGCACTTCATTTGCAAAAATTACTTTTTCAACCGCAGCTGTCAGGGTGCATGTTTTTCCACTTCCACTCGGGCCGGTGATAAGGAGAAGGGGAGCTTTGGGGACCGATGGATCGGAGAGGTATTCCTTTCTGATATGGGACCGGTAAACTTTTTCAAAAAGTGTGCGAAGCTCCCATGGGACATGCACATCTGCGAGCTCTTTTTCCAGAAGTGCCGTGAGATAAATATAATCTTTAGCCGAAACCTCCTTCTCCAGAATCTTATTCCATGCATCCTGAGGATTGGTCTGTCCTGAAATTTCAAAACGCCGCTGCCAGTCGGTGAGAATCTCAGGATCATTTAAGATGACGAACTTTCTATCGTGGGCAGACATGAAAAAGGATAACAAGGTTTCCAGTATGGTATTGACGACATCGGAGGGTGGCTTGTACTGATTCAGCCGTGAGCGCATAAATGCCCGGGTTTCATAGGGCCAGGATGCCACCAGTTCATCGATTTCACGGATGCGCTTTTCAGGAAGGCGCACATATTTAATTTCTTTTGTCAGCTTTCGGGCCATGGATCCTCTCCGAAAGTTTATTTGGATTGGCAGGAGCCGGAAGTGTCAATGCCGGGCTGCTTTGGGTATTTTGTATGACCACCGTATGCTGCCCCTCCTGATTCTTTTCGTAAGCTGTCGCCCATTTTTGTTGCGTTAAAAATTGAAGAAGGGCTGTATCAGTGGTTCCATCCGGTCGTCCGACGGTCTTTTGAAGGGCTTGAATTCCGTCAAGATAGGCGGCATACAGTTTCCGAATACGGCTGGCCTCCTGATCCGCGGCATAATTTTCCGCTTCGGCAATAAGCTGCCGTCGTTTTTTTTCCTCCGTGGCTTCAACCAGCTTATCCCCGAAACGGGTCTCTTTCAGTACAAAACTCACGATCTCGATACCGTATTTTCTTTCCAACGTCGGCCCGCCTTCATTAATCGGCCTCGATTTTAAAGCCAGAAAAATTTTCTCCTTGATATGCTCCCGATCGCTGACCAGCTGATTGACCTCTTGGGCCTGGAGAATGTCCTTTACAATTCCGTCGTAATCACCCTGCAGGAGTTGCATTGGATAAAGGTTTTCAATGGCCCATGTCTTAAGATCACGAATACGGTAGGTGAGCACTGCGGACGTCCACAGGGCAACGTTTTCCCTGGAAATGATCCGCATCGGTTCAACCGATCCTGACAGGAAAAGGGTTTGATTCATCAGGGGTACTTCCTGTTCGATTCGGGTAAAAAACGGGAGCCGCACATGCCAACCCACGCCGGTAATTGCCTCTCGCTTTCCGCCGAACCTTTCCAGTACAATGGCATAGTTCATCTTAACTTTGAAGATGGTTTTGGTGGCATAGATAACCGCCGCAAATCCGTAAATGATTCCTGCGATGGTAAACAAAGCCAGAGCCCTGCGCAATACCGTTTTTACAAAGGCTCTTCGAAGAATCTTTTTTGAAAGTTCATCGGGCATATGGACTCCTTTTTGCATTTGGTTTCAGTCATAAAATTATGGTAACATTTTTGGCCAATAAAATATGACATATTTTGTAACAGTTCAACTACAAAGGCATAAAGAAGAAATATGAATGATTAAACTTAGAGAAGAAGAGAAGAATCAATAGCTGAGAAACTGCAGATGAAGCATATACCGTTTATTAAGAAATGGCAATAAATGAATTATTTTATAGCCATGGTGTTTGGGTGAGGTGGTATCTGAATGCTTGTTATATTTATACCACGTTTTTGTGAAAGGTAATTTTATTTATTTTCCCCCGGTGATTTTTTTATCAATCCGCATTTCGGGGTTTCGTTTTAAAAACGCAACGGTGCCTCCGGTGATCATCACTTTGTTTCCGATCTTTTCGTAAGGCAGACGACCCCGCATATACAGCTCATGCAGACTTTGCCTGGAACGTCCCAGTTCTCTGGCAGCATCCGTAAGGGTATAAAATTTCAGAATCAGTTTTTCCACTTTAAACCGGACAGGTTGCCGCCAGTAATATGATCGACAGAACTAAGGTGAGATATCCGGATATCCAGTACGTCATGGTGCAAGCCTCCCATTTTTAATGGTGGTTTATAATGGGATTTATATCTTACACTAATAATTGAGTTTGTCAAGAAAAAAATAATTAGAAAAAGTAATATAAATAAATATTATAGATATTTAATTTATTTTAATAAAATTAAAAGTAATAAGTTTGTCAAGATAAATAATTACAGAGCTAAACCCCCAGCTAAGCTGGGGAGAATGGCAAAAGCTATGCTGAGTATTTAAAAAATGCTCCTTTTGGATTAAAGGTAACAGCGCTGATTCTGTGACCAAAATCCA